>NZ_JAOWGW010000079.1:43232-53199 GCF_030332945.1 Citrobacter sp. Cpo037 | reverse complement strand
CGCTATCCAGGGATAATCGGGCAAACAGGCGCATGGAGGCGATTTCGTACAGGGCATCTTCCATGGCACCGTCGCTCAGGTTGTACCAATGCTGCATGCAGTGAATACGCAGCATGGTCTCCAGCGGATAGGGCCGTCGGCCATTGCCCGCCTTGGGATAAAACGGCTCGATGACAGCGGTCATATTCTGCCATGGCAGAATCTGCTCCATGCGGGAGAGGAAAATCTCTTTTCGGGTCTGACGGCGCTTAGTGCTGAATTCACTATCGGCGAAGGTGAGTTGATGGCTCATGATGTCCCTCTGGGATGCGCTCCGGATGAATATGATGATCTCATATCAGGAACTTGTTCGCACCTTCCCTAAACTGGTTAACCAGCGTTTTTTAAAGTGATGAGACATTTCATGTTTACGTCCATCCAACGCGATTTGAATACCGTGTCAATAATCTAAAGATGACGGTACAGCACTCGGTCCATCGGGATTTTCGCGTTTTTAATGTCCTTCATAATGCCAGTCCATATCAGATGACCATCAAAATCGAGTGCGTTCACGTGTCGTCCAAAATAAGGTGCGCCAATATACTCGAGAATTACATTAATGCCTTTGTTATCGGTGATGCTGGTGGCAACTGCAGCAAAATCCTCTGTCATATAATCAATGGCTTGATCGGCACCCAGAGGGCGAACCCGACCGTGCTTTGCTGCGTTCGCAGTGGTGATTACCGTCGCGAAAGTCGAACGGTGGTCCCCACAACGTTGCCCCCTGAAAGCATCGGTACCGTTTCAATGGGTTTCAGTTTTTACAGATGGATCCGCGGTTACGAAGACCTCGGTAAGAGGGCTGCATTGTGCCACAAGCGGACGTTGCACTAAGGTGTATTAGTACCCTCTGAACGCCTGGAATGACCATCAAAAAGAATAGTTAAACCTCCCGTTTATACTTCAGCACATCAATGAACAGAGAAAATGCCGAACCCGCATGGCGGCGGTGTGGGTAGTACAGATGATACCCAGGTAAGTCAGGGGTAAATTTCTCCAGAACGCGGGTCAGTTTTTTTTCTTCAATAGCCTGCTGAACCTGGTCATAAGGCAGATACGCGAGGCCGTGCCCGTCAATTGCGGCATCGAGGATCAGATCTATTGTATTTAATAGAAGTTGTCCTTCCATGCGAACCCTGACTTCGCGCCCTCCACGCACTAATCTCCAGCGATTTGCGGTGCCCGATGACGGAAGGAACAGATTAATAGCCTGATGATCGACCAGGTGCGCCACAGACACTGGAATACCTTTTCGCGAGAGATAATCCGGCGCACCAACAATTGCCATCGGGATATCGGGTCCGATTCGAACAGCAATCATATCCTTGTCCATCTCTCCCCCCAGGCGAACCCCGGCATCAAAGCGCTCAGAGACGACATCAGTCAGGCCGTAATCGATGAGTATCTGCACATCAATTTCGGGATGGGATTGCAACAACGTGCGCATGGCGGGCAACAATATGGTCTTTGCGGCATGTTCCACTGTGGTAATGCGTATGGTGCCAGACGGACGATCGCGCAGGTCGCCTAGGGAAGTCAGAGCAGAATCCAGGTCATGCAGCATTGGGCCAAGAACAGACAAAAGGTGTTCACCCGCTTCCGTCGGTACCACGCTGCGTGTGGTTCGCGTTAAAAGCCGTAACCCTAACCGTTCTTCCGTGCGACGAACTATCTGACTTAACGCTGACTGCGCCATGCCAAGACGGGCGGCGGCCCGGGTGAAACTACGCTCTTCGGCGACGGCCACAAAGGCCATCAGATCGGCTATCTCATCGCGTTTCATCTCTTTTTTCCATCCGGGATATTAATCATTTAAATGATAAGTCCAATCATTATTTTGGGTCTAATCATCTTAATAATCAATGGCTATAGTTATCCCATCAAGCATGACAGATAACCGACAGCCCATGAGGAACCGGATGATGAACCAGAAAATCAGCTTCACCAACAGCAATATCCCGACAATCTCTTTGTCCGCCGTGCTTTATTTCCCACCCGCATTTGATGAAAGCCGCAAGTACCCGGCTATTGTAGTTTCGCATCCGGGGGGCGGCGTTAAGGAACAAACCGCCGGTACCTATGCCGAAAAGCTGGCAGAAAAAGGGTTTGTGACCGTGGCTTACGATGCGTCTTATCAGGGCGAAAGTGGCGGCGAACCGCGCCAGCTGGAAAACCCGTACATCCGTACCGAAGATGTCAGCGCAGTGATTGATTACCTGACCACACTGCCTTATGTCGACACCGCGCGAATTGGCGCTATGGGAATATGCGCCGGTGCGGGCTATACCGCCAATGCCGCGATTCAGGATCGCCGTATCAAGGCCATCGGAACGGTCAGCGCCGTTAATATCGGCTCAATGTTCCGCAACGGCTGGGAAAACAATGTGAAGTCCATTGATGCACTGCCGTATGTTGAAACCGGTTCAAATGCCCGTAGCACCGATATCAGCAGCAGTGAATATGCCACCATGCCGCTGGCTCCCATGAAGGAGTCTGATGCTCCAAATGAAGAGTTGCGCCAGGCCTGGGAGTACTACCACACGCCACGGGCACAGTACCCGACGGCCCCTGGATACGCCACGCTGCGCAGCCTCAACCAGATCATTACATACGACGCGTACCATATGGCGGAGATTTACCTGACCCAGCCGCTGCAAATTGTTGCAGGTAGCGTGGCGGGAAGTAAATGGATGAGCGATGATCTGTACGATCGCGCCTCAAGTCAGGACAAGCGGTACCACATGGTCGAAGGTGCTAACCACATGGACTTGTATGACGGTAAAGCCTACGTCGCTGAAGCCGTTTCCGTATTAGCCCCATTCTTCGGGGAGATTCTGTCATGAAACATGTTCAAATCCAGAATGCCGATATGACCTGGCATGTTGCCGCCAACGTTCAGTTTCCACCTACGTTCGATGAGTCAAAACAGTATCCGACAATTATCAGCGTCCACCCTTTTGGCAGCTGTAAGGAACAGACGTCCGGCAATGTCTACGGAAAAGCGCTGGCTGAAGCAGGCTATGTCGTGATCGCCTATGACGCCAGCTTCCAGGGGGAGTCCGGCGGCTCTCCACGCTGGGTGGAGGATCCGACTCAGCGCGTGGAAGATATCAGTCGGGTTATTGATTACGCCGTCACCCTGCCGTATGTCGATGCTGAACGGATTGGCGTGCTGGGCATTTGCGGCGGCGGTGGCTATGCCATTAATGCCGCACTGACGGAGAAACGTATTAAAGCCGTGGTGAGCATCACCGGCGTAAATATCGGTCGTCTTTTTCGCGAAGGCTTCAGCAATTACGACCCTATTGGCGCGCTGAATGCGATGGCGGCACAGCGTACAAATGAAGCCCGTGGGGGGGAGGTTCAGGTTAATGAACTGCTCCCCGCCAGCCCGGAAATGGCAAAGGCTAGTGGGCTGACTGAGCGTGATGTATTTGAGGCAACAGACTACTACAAAACGCCACGCGGCCAGCAGCCAGGCGGGGCAACGCGGATGGTGTTCTCTCATGCGCAGAAAACTCTGGCCTGGGATGCCTTCGCTTTCGCCGAAGTGTTGCTGACTCAGCCAGTAATGGTGGTAGTTGGTGAAAAAGTGGGTGCTTTCGGTGCTTACCGTGACGGGCTGGAAATCTATGGCCGGGCTGTAGCCTCGCGTGACCGTCAGTTGGTCTCATTAGCCGATTTTTCGCATTACGAACTGTATGACAAACCGGAAGCGGTTAGTGAAGCGATGTCAAAAGTACTTCCGTTCTTTGCCGCACACCTGGAGTAATGCCCTGTGAAAAACATCATTCAAAAAGTCCTGGTACTTGGCGCCAGCGGGCAGATTGCCCGCCATGTTATCGACCAACTGGCCGATAAACCAGGCGTCATACAGACGTTATTTGCCCGTCAGCCAGAAAAAATCACCCAGCCTCACCCGGCCAATAGCCGGATTATCATGGGCGATGTGTTAAACCATGCGGCGCTGGAACAGGCCATGGTGGGTCAGGATGTGGTTTACGCCAATCTGACCGGGGAGGATTTAGATCTACAGGCGAAGGCGGTGATTGCGGCGATGAAAGCCACTGGCGTAAGACGCCTGATTTTCGTCCTTTCTCTCGGTATCTATGATGAAGTCCCGGGAAAATTCGGTGAGTGGAATAACGCCATTATTGGCGAACCTCTCAGACCATTCCGCCGTGCGGCTGATGCGATTGAAGCCTCCGGGCTGGATTACACCATCCTGCGTCCGGCCTGGCTGACGGATGAAGATACGATTGATTATGAACTCACTACCCGCAATGAGCCGTTCAAAGGCACGGTTGTATCACGCAAAAGCGTTGCCGCATTAATCGCCGATATGATTGATAAACCTGAAAAACATATCGGTGAAAATATCGGTGTTAACCAGCCCGGGACCGACGGCGACAAGCCGTACTTTATGTAAATCAATCATGCCCTTTTACCCTTACAGCTTGTATTGCAGTACGGGTTCTTAAACTTATCGAGGTGAACTGAGATGAATCGTGTTTGGTTTGTAACCGGGGCTGCCCGCGGTATGGGGGCCAGGGTAGTGAATGCCGCTTTGCAACAGGGAGATCGTGTGGTTGCAACGGGGCGTAATATGGACAAATTACGCAGAACATTCAGCACGGCCTCTGCAGAAAATATTGAGCTGCTGGAGCTTGATGTTCGTGATGAGCACCAGGCTAAGGTTGCTGTAGATGCCGCCATTCGCCGTTTCGGGCGTATTGATGTTCTGGTTAACAACGCAGGATTCTGCCTGCTGGGGCGTTTTGAAGAAGCAACGGCAGAACAGATAGAGCTGCAGTTTGCCACTAACGTATTCGGCATGGCCAATGTGCTACGCGCTGTCTTACCGGTCATGCGCCAGCAGCGTAGCGGACGCATTATTAATACGTCCTCGATCGCGGGTGTCAAAGCGGTCGCAAACGCTACATTCTATTCTGCATCGAAGTTTGCCGTTGAAGGTATGACGCTGGCCCTTGCCGATGAAGTTACGCCGCTTGGTATTCATGTCACCGCGATTGAGCCCGGTTTCTTCCGCACAGAGTTTCTCAGCAATAGTTCGGCCCACTATGGCGAAAAAAAGATTGAGGACTATGCCGATTTCGGCGATGCGCGTGAGTTACTGGCATCCGCAGATGGTCAACAGCAAGGGGACCCGGCCAAACTTGCACAGGTCGTTTGTCAGATGGTTGAAATGGAGAACCCACCCCGACAGCTGCTTATAGGGAATGACGCTATCAGTTATGTAATGCCTTCGCTGGAAGCCCGTATTAAAGAGATACGCGAATTTGCGGCGCTGAGTAATACAACCGATTTTGATTAATGGGTGTAAGCACCCGATGTTTTAAATATCGAGAGTACAATGACTGACTTATTAACCCAGGCCTTCACGTTTAAAAATGGCCTCAGGATGCGTAACCGCGTCGTTATGGCTCCGATGACCACCTGGTCCGCTAATGACGATGAAACTATTTCAGATGAGGAAGTAAACTATTATCGGGCACGCGCTACCGGTGTGGGATTAGTGATAACGGGATGCGCTCATGTTCAGAGAAACGGAGTGGGTTTCACCAATGAATTCGCAGCCTACGATGATCGTTTTATCCCGAGTCTGAGGAAACTGGCTGATGCGGCAAAAAGCGGGGGGGCGCTGGCAATCCTGCAACTGTTTCATGCCGGTAATAAAGCGGTTCCCGAACTCATCACTGGTGGAGAGCTGGTCAGCGCCAGCGCCCTGGCCGCTCCGGCTGGCCCTTTTAATCGCGGGGAACAAGCCAGCCGGGCAATGGAACATGACGAAATTCTTGATGTCATTCATGACTTCGGCGAAGCCACTCGCCGCGCAATTGAGGCCGGATTTGATGGTGTCGAATTGCACGGCGCACATGGTTTTCTTATCCAGAACTTCTTCTCCCCCTGGTTTAACCAGCGTACTGACGAATGGGGTGGTTCATTAGCAAACCGGATGCGTTTCCCGCTGGAGGTCGTTCGGGAAGTCCGGCGGGTTATTGAAACTCATGCCAGGAAACCCTTTTTACTGGGTTACCGGTTATCGCCGGAAGAGTCCGGAGAAGGAGGATTACGGATTAATGACTCCCAGGCTCTGGTGTGTCAGTTAGAGAAAGAGACTCTCATTGACTATCTCCATATATCACTCCACGACGTACTGACCGATCGGCCGCAGGGTAGTGAGGATAAGGAAACAATTCTGGCGCGGTTTGTAGAACAATTTAATGGGCGTTTACCTTTGCTGGCAGCCGGAAAAATTACTTCGTCACAGGCGGCTCAACAGGCTCTGGAGGCCGGACTGTCACTGGTTGCCTTAGGCCGGACGATTGTCATGAATCCCGACTGGATGGAGCTGGTGCAGGCAGGCCATGAGAATAAGGTAAAAAACATGCTTATCCTGTCTCAACGGTCAGACGAATTAGCGATCCCTGAAAAACTATGGCAAGTGATTCAGAAAACGCCCGGATGGTTCCCGACATAAACAAGACCTGAGTAATCAGACATCAGTACAGGTAATTCTGAAATATACCGTTTTGCCTGTAACTGTCTGGAAGGTGAAACATCAATTTGTAGCTTTCTATCCGTACAGGGCGAGAAGGTCCGCTTCTCGCTCAAAGCAGACGTTTTTTCCCTGTCGGACCTTACATCAACGCATAGGTTCTATTAACTCTGGACCTTGATTCTTAATATTCCCGACGGCACGCGTCACGGCGTGCCATATAAATTTATCAGCCGGCACGGAACCGTCGGCTACGATGTCCTCTGCTTCTTTCCCTCCTACATCTTGCCTAAGCCATTCGCGAGCGGCTTCCGGTGACAGGACCAGCGGTCGCCTGTCGTGAATATCTACCAGTCCTTTGTCGGCAGCAGCCGTTACTATCAGGAATCCTTCTGCTTCATCTCCTCGTTCGAATGGTGTGCTGCCGAACGCAGCCATGAATATCGGCTGGCCATCGGCCCGATGAATGAAGTAGGGCTGCTTCTTGTCACCTTCCTTTTTCCACTCAAACCAGCCATCAGCAAAGCAAATTGCGCGACCATGCTGCCAGAGTGGTTTAAACATTCTGCTGGTGGCCGCAGTTTCAGATCGTGCATTAATTAGCGGCGGCTTATCCCACCATCCTGGAGCATACCCCCATAGAACAGGGTCAAGGTGCAACTGTTCATCACGTTCGCTAAGCAGCAGAACTTTTGTGCCTGGCGCCACGTTGAATCGACCTATTGGTTCAGGGTCATATGGGATATCACGTTCAGCTTCTTCAGCGAGCAAGGCGAGATAGTCCTCGCGGGTCATTGACTGTGAAAAGCGTCCACACATAGAAACCTCCAGCCAACTGTCAGACTGAAAGTATAGAATATTGAGTAGAACGATAGGATTTGAGTAAGCGTTAAGTGAGCGCCGTATTGACGGTTATTTATCGGTAAGAACCACGTTCCATGGCAGCAGTTCGGCCACTTTGTTGCTGGGCCACTCCGGCAGTACGCTCAGGATATGGCGAAGGTAGGCTTCCGGATCGATACCATTCAGCCTGCACGTCCCGATCAGTCCGTACAGCAGGGCTCCGCGCTCACCACCGTGGTCGCTGCCGAAGAAGATAAAATTCTTTTTCCCAAGACAGACGGCACGAAGGGCTCGTTCGGCAGCGTTGTTATCAGGCTCTGCCAGGCCATCTTCACAGTAGTAGCACAGCGCATCCCACTGGTTCAGGACATAAGCGAACGCTTCGCCCAGACGGGACTTTTTCGACAGCGTCTCATTTTTTTCTACCAGCCATTCATGCAGCGATGCCAGCAGTGGTTTGCTTTGCGATTGTCTGGCTGCCAGACGCTCTTCTGTCGTGAGGCCGCGTATTTCTTCTTCTATCGCGTACAGCTCACCGATACGTTTCAGGGCTTCTTCCGCTGTCGCTGTGTGAGTGCTTATATAGACATCATGGATTTTTCGGCGGGCATGGGCCCAACATGCGGCTTCTGTCAGCGGCCCTCCTTCACGTTCCGGACTGAACAACCGATCGTAGCCTGCGAAGGCATCCGCCTGCAGCACACCATGATAGTGGCGAAGGTGTTGCTGAGGATGTTTTCCCTGCCGGTCTGGCGAGAAGGCGAACCATGCCGCTGGCGGATCTGATGAACCTGCGCTTCTGTCGTCACGTACATACGTCCAGATACGCCCGGTTTTCGTCTTCTTTCTGCCCGGTGCAAGCACCGGAACCGGAGTGTCATCCGTATGCAGTTTGTGGCAGTCCATCACGTAGTGGTAAAGGGCCTCATCCAGCGGGGCCATTAACCGGCAACATGCATCCACCCAGTTGGAGAGCAGAGCCCGGCTCAGATCCACGCCCTGACGGGCAAAGATTTCGCACTGGCGATACAGCGGCAGGTGTTCGCAGTATTTGGCCGTTAACACGCGGGCCAGCAGACCCGGCCCGGCGATACCCCGATCGATGGGACGTGATGGCGCAGGTGCTTCAACGATACAGTCACATCGGGTGCAGGCCTTTTTCACCCTGACCGTGCGGATCACTTTCAGGGCGCTGGAGACCAGTTCCAGCTGCTCCACGCTGACTTCGCTGAGGTACGCCATACCGCTGCCGCATTCCGGACAGCTGGTTTCCGCAGGATCCAGCCGATGTATCTCGCGGGGAAGGTGTGCCGGTAACGGGCGACGATGGCGGGACTGACGTAACTGGCGAGGTACCTGCGGATCGTCTTCCCGTCCGTTGTAGCGATCGCTTTGCTGCTCCTGCTGTTTCAGCAGGGCTTCGGCTTCTTCAACCTGTCGGCGAAGTTTTTCGGAGCGGGTACCGAACAACATTCGACGCAGTTTTTCTATCTGTGCCCGCAGATGCTCTATCTCGCGCTCTTCGTTCTCTATTTTCTCTTCTGCGCGGGCCAGTGCAGAACGCAGGAACGACTCAGTCTCTGCAACGAGACTGAGCTGACTGTCTTTCTGGCGAAGCGCGTCTTCCAGCGCAGCGATACGGGCGAGATAGTCGTGATTCATAACCGCTTTTATAATGCGGTTATGATTTTTTTACAACATTGTCAGTGAGTTAAGGCGGGATATTTTTGGCTGGCGCCAGTCCAGCTTATCAAGGAGCATGGCAAGTTGTGAGCGGGTGATCGCGATTTTGCCGTCGCGTACAGCAGGCCAGACGAACTGTCCCTCTTCCAGGCGTTTGATAAACAGGCACAGACCATCAGCATCAGCCCAAAGTATTTTCACGGTATCGCCACGGCGTCCCCGGAAGATAAACAGATGGCCGGAGAAGGGATCCTCATCCAGAACGTGGTGTATCTGTTCGCCCAGCCCGTTGAAGGATTTACGCATATCCGTGGCCCCGGCGACCAGCCAGATGCGGGTGCCTGACGGGAGGGATATCATTGTGTCCTCCCGGTCAGTTCGCGGATCAGCACAGTCAGCAACTCTGACGACGGGTTCTCCAGCGTCATTTTGCCGTGGCGGAACTCAACATGACAGGAAGTGGCGCTGGCGTGAGCGGAGGAGAACGTACACAGAGTGTCATTCTCTGCGGCGGGCAACGGGTCGTTGATAACGTCGACGGACAACAGAGTCGGAGAAGCCGGAAGAGATTGAGGTACCACCGGCCCCACGATAGTTGCAGGCATTCGACGAGAGATTCGCCCCTCTCTCTGCCAGAGGCGTAGCCACTTAAAAATGAGATTATTATCAACGCCATGTTCCCGCGCCAGTTGTGCGACGTTGGCATCTGGTCGTGAAGCCAGTTCGACCATCCGAAGTTTGAAGTCACTGGAATAGACGGTACGCGATTCAGTTCGCCAGTTGGCAGCATTTTCCATAAACAGAGCTCCTTCTAAATTAGACGGAGCTCTAAGCTAGCGATCCCGGGACTGGAATCACAGGCGGCAGTGACTTGACGCTTAC
>NZ_JAOWGW010000079.1:0-43182 GCF_030332945.1 Citrobacter sp. Cpo037 | reverse complement strand
GGCTCATGATGTCCCTCTGGGATGCGCTCCGGATGAATATGATGATCTCATATCAGGAACTTGTTCGCACCTTCCCTAAATGAAAAGGCTGTTTAAATGCTTCGCTTGTATTGATTTTAAAGGTTTCTCTTGCAGCACAGGTAGTGTTTCTAATATACATCTTCGATTGTGCAAGTGAAACCCGGTAATACATTTCTTCAGCTCAAGATTATAATGGGCTATAACAGTGAATGGTAAATATGTAGGTGTGAAATTATTATCGCGTATTGAATTTGTATTAGTTATTTTTTAAAGGCTGATTATTCGTAAGTGAAAAATTAATTTTATTTGACAGGATTACGATGAGTTATATTTTCATTTGATTATAAGTAACGGGGGGAATAGTATGGATTTTATTTTTTTAAAAGTATAATGGCATTGCCAGATCTAACATTAATTTTAGAAATAAATCACATCACAGATGTTGACATTATTTAAAAATGATTTATTAATAATGTATGTCATCAAGTGTTTTTGCTGATATGTATCCTGTACTATGTACAGTTTGTTATTTGCCCCATGTATGGGGATACTGGAAAGGCTACTGATTAGTAGCCTTTCGTCCATTTAAGCAGCAAAAATTTTAAGCTGTTGTGCCAGGACATAATCTCCCCACCACTGCATGAGAGCTACTCGTTCGGTAATATATTCCGCACGATTATATGCAGCGATAATTTCGTCTTTTTTTGAGTGGGCAAGGGCCGCTTCAAGGGCATCTGTCCTGAACTTACCTGACTCTTCCGCTGCCGTTCTTGCAATAGAACGCATTCCGTGGGCAACAAGTTCACCTCCAAAGCCCATACGGATAATTGCTGCATTGGCTGTTTGTTCATGCATATGATTTAAGGGAGTCTTTATGCTGGGAAATACCCACTCGCGGTGCCCACTGATTGATTCCATAGACTTGAGTATCCGAAGAGATTCTTTGCTTAATGGGACCTTATGAGGTTTTTTCATCTTCATAAATTCAGCCGGGATGTTCCACATGTTGTTATCCATATCTATATCAGACCATCTTGCGCGGACAGCTTCACCAGGGCGAACCCATGTGAGAAGTTGCCATTCAATCAGTAGTCTTGTTTCTAAACGGACAGAAGCATTGTTCAGTGCTGCCAGAAAACGAGGGAGTTCAGAGGGGGGTAAGGCAGGCATATTCTGTTTTTTAGGCTTACTGAAACGTTGGCCTAGATTATCAGCGGGGTTAAATTCAATCAGCTCTTCTGTAGCCGCCCAACGGAAGATTTCATTCAACCTGGAAATTAGCCGCCGCAAAGTTTCCAGTACTCCTCGTTGTTCAATTGGATCAAGATGCTGTTTTAAGAGCTTGGGACGAATCTCATTGATTGGCACATTACCCAGACCGGGGAAAATATTTCGTTCAAGGCTCCGCCAGATGTCTTCTGCATGGTCTTGTGAGATGCCAGAGGTCTTTACCTTCTCATCCAACCATTTTCTCGCCACGGCTTGTAATGTGTGTTCTGTGGCATTCTTTAATGCATTAGCTTTATCGTTGTTATGGACTTGAGGGTCCGTGCCATTCGCAAGCAAGGAGAGGTATTCATCACGTAAGGCTCTTGCTCTTGCCAGGGTAAGGTGAGGGTAGGTCCCAAGGCTCATCTTGGTTCTTTTCTTACTCACTGGCACTGCATATCTGAAATACCAATTCTTCTTCCCTCCTTTTGCGAGAGGAGCGATTCGTAGGATCAAACCATCCCCGTCAAACAAGTTGATTTCTTTGTCTGCTGGCTTGGTGCTTTTGATTTCAGTGTCGGTGAGTTTCTTCGCGATCTTTGCCATTTTGGGACCCTCGATTTTTGGACCCTTTGCCTTGGGTCCCATTCAGGGTGCCATAACTCGTGGTTCTCAGCAATTCTCACTAGACGACAATGGACGTAAAAAAGCCCGCAGAGCTTGTGCTATGCGGGCTTAGTAGACTTCATTGTACTTCAAACAACTAAAAAGTGGTGGAGCTGGCGGGAGTTGAACCCGCGTCCGAAATTCCTACATCCTCGGTACTACATGCTTAGTCAGTCTTTACATTCGCCTGGCACCTGCGGACAGACACGCCACTACCAGACTAGCCTGATTAGTTTTAACGCTTCAACCCCAGGCAGGGCCTCCACGCGATCTCTTTTGGGTTTGACCTCTCTTTGATCCCCGTCTTAAGAGCGGAAGCTAGGGAGAGAGGGCTCAGAGCAGGTTATTAAGCTGCTAAAGCGTAGTTTTCGTCGTTTGCGACTATTTTTTTGCGGCTTTTTACGAGGCCAACCGCCCCTCGGCATGCACCTTGGGTTTCGCGAATCCCGTCGAATCCAGAATCAGCCCCAATGTGTTAGAGCAAGTATAACAGACTTGTGACACGCGTGACCAGCCCCCGCAACCCCTAATCCTCAAGGATTTAGCGCTCGCGCAGCGCTTCTTTTGCGCGATTAAACGGTTTGATTAAATAGTCGACGATGGTTTTTTCACCTGTTTTTATATCCACTGTGGCAATCATGCCCGGTACGATGGAGAAATGGCGTCCCAGTTTGTTCTGTAAGAAGTCCTGATGCGTGCGGATAAACACGCGGTAATAGAAGATTTCCGGTTTCACTTTGTCCTGAATGGTGTCCGGAGAGATGGTTTCGACTACGCCTTCCAGGCCGCCGTAAATGGCGTAGTCATAGGCGGTAATCTTCACCAGCGCCCGTTGTCCAGGATGGATGAACGCGATATCACGCGGCGACAAGCGGGTTTCTATCAGCAGATGATCGTCCAGCGGCACAATCTCCATCATCTCGCCGTTGGGCGGGATAACGCCGCCGATGGTGGTGACCTGGATGTTTTTCACAATACCGCGCATCGGCGCGCGTACGGTCAGGCGGGTGACGGAATCCTCGCGTCCTTTTAAAATCGCCGCCAGCATGTCCACTTCGGCGTTAGCTTTTGACAGCGCTTCCCGCGCCTGCACGAAATATTGCGAGCGCAGGTCGGTGATTTTTAATCCCAGATCGCTTTTTTGTCGTTGCAGGCGCAGCACTTCTACGTGGCTGGCGGCGCCGCTTTTCTCCAGCCGTTGGGTGATGGCCAGTTCTTTATTAACTGAGACCAGGGCATCTTGCAGTTCCGCCATTGAATCCGCAAGCTGCGCACGACGGCTTTTATACAGGCGAGTTTCGGAGGCGATGAGATCCGGCCAGGCGCGCAGTGAATCGGGAAAGACCAGCGGCAGATCGTTAACTTCGGCATTAAGCCTTGCGCTGGAAGCCAGTGAGGCGCGATAACGGGCGGCGCTCTCCCCAACGTTGGACTCAGAACGGGTAGGGTCGAGGCGCGCCACAATTTGATTGGCCTGCACTTTATCTCCCTCGCGTATCGTAAGCTCAGCGAGAATGCCACCATCCAGCGACTGCAAGACTTGCTCTCGCGAGCTGGGGATCACTTTCCCGCTGCCGGTTGAGACTTCATCCAGCTTGCCGAAATATGCCCAGATACCCAGGACGGCAAACAGCAGCGTGCTGAGCAGAATAATGCGGCTGGCCCCGGAAAAACGGTGCTCGCGGCGGATATCGAGGTCGTCCATGGCGGCATCATGCGGATTGGTTTTCATTTTTCCACTCCCGACCGTGAGTTGGGGCGGGTGCCCGACTCGCATTTAATGCCTGCGCTTTCGGGGCATCCATAACCAGTTGGCCTTCTTTTAATACCACCACGCGTTCGACCAGCTCCAGAACCGGTACGCGATGGGTGGCGACAATCAATGTGCGGTTGCCTAGCCATTGGTTCAGGCGCTGAATAAACTCCCGCTCGGTATGTTCATCCAGCGAGGCGCTGGGTTCGTCGAGCAGCACGATATTGGGCGATCGCAGCAGCATTCTTGCCAGCAGGATCGACTGCCGTTGTCCACCGGACAAACCGTTGCCGCCCTCCATAATGGGATGCGCCAGCCCTTTGGCGAGCTGTTTAACGAAAGCTGTCGCGCCGCTGACCTCCAGCGCTTCGAAGATCTGCGCGTCGCTGGCATGCGGTGCGCCGAGGGTCAGGTTCTCGCGTAGGGTGCCAAAAAACAGCCGCGCGTTCTGGCTAAGAAAACCGATGTTGCGGCGTAAATCAGCCATATCGATCTGCGCCAGACTCAGGTTGTCGAGCCGGACATCGCCCTGGATAATCTCCACACCACCCGCCATGGCCTGCAGCAGGGTTGATTTCCCGGCACCGTTACGCCCGAGGATTGCCACGCGCTCGCCGGGCATGACCTCCAGGCGCGAGATGCGCAGCGGAACGCGCTGATCGTCGCTGTGGTAGCGAAAGTGTGCGTTCTCAAACAGATAATGACCGTGAAAAATCTCCTGATGTACCCGGTCTTCGTCGTACTGCGTTTCGGTGGGGAGCTGCATGATGCTGTCCAACCCCATCTTCGCCGCCTTGACCTGTTGCCAGCGGGCCAGCACGCCGCACAGATTAGCCATTGGGGCAATCATTCTGGAACCGAGCATCGAGGCGGCCACCACGGCCCCGGTGGTCACCGTGCCTTCAATGACCATCGGCGCACCAAACATAATGATGGCGGCGTAGACCAGACTTTGTACCGACATGCCCCAGCCAATCAGCCCCTGAGTCAGCCTGCGCGTGCGCAGCCCGGACTCTCCGGTAATGCGGATGTAGCTGTTCCACTGCTGTAAAAAGCGGTTTTCAGCCTGCATCAGCTTGATGTCTTCCAGCCCCTGGACGCTTTCGACCAGCACCGCGTTGCGCAGGGTGGATTCATGGGCAGCCTGGTTGGCGAGCACCGCCAGCTTCTTCTGTAACAGCAAACCGGGCAGGATCATCAGCAGGGCCGCGACGGGAGCTATCCATGCGAGCGGCGGGGCGATAAAAGCCAGCACCACGATAAACAAAAAGAAAAACGGCAGATCGACAATGGTCGACATGGTCGAGGAGGTGATCATCTCGCGAACCTGTTCCAGCTCGCGCAGTTGAGAAATGAAGCTCCCCGTCGAGCGAGGGACGGCGCTGTTACGCAGGCGCAATGCATGGCTGAATACGCGATCGGAAATACGCATATCGGCGCGTTTGCCGAGCAGGTCCATTATGTGGGTACGCGCTTCGCGCAGAAAAAAGCCAAACAGCACCGCCACCAGAACGCCAGTGGAGAGAACATACAGCGTTGGATAAGACTGAGCGGGGATCACCCGGTCATAAACCTGCATAGAAAAGATAATCCCGGCGAGCGACAGAACGTTAATCAGAAAGGCGGCGATCATGACCGGCAGGTAAGGGCGGATGTCCTTTAACACCAGTTCGCGCATCCAGTCGGGCTTGAAGCGCGAAATATAGCGGTCTACCCGACTGTCCTTCAGCGCCGACAGCGGGCGCAGCGCGGTAATACTCACGATCTCCGGCAGAAGCTCTGCGACCGTGAGCCGGTTACGCTGGCCCTCTTCGGCGATGATAAACACATCCAGTGCATCTTCGCCGTTGAAATGCTCTATCACCATTAGCTGGCCGTCGCGCAGTTCCGCCACCACCGGCAGATGCCACTGACCGAACGCCTGCGTGGCGGTATCCAGCGCATGAAATGACAGGCCCGCCTGACGCGCCAGTTGCGACAGGGCCGTTGCCCGGCTTTTTCCCGCAAACCACGGGGCGTTGGCCTGGATTGCGCCGGGAGAACAGGCCACGCGATAGTGATTGGCAATATGCGTCATCGCCTGCGCCCACTGGCTAAGAGCGTGTTCGCTAATCGCATCTTTTGCATGTGAATCGAGGTCGCTCATAGCTTGATCTCCACCGATTGAATGCTGCGATTATTTAAGGCGAACGCCTGGCGAAGCGAGCCAGTGTTATAGAGGCAGTTCAGCTGGAGCTGGTGCAGCTGGTTTTGAGTCTGGAGTTCGGCAAAACGGGCCTGATACACCTCTTGCTCGGCGTTAAGCACGTCGAGCAGCGGGCGCGAACCGAGGTCCAGATACTGCTGTTGATAAAGCTCGCGCGTTTGTTCACTCAGTCGCTGCTGGCGGCGCAGAATCTGCAGGGCGGTGGCGAGGCTCATTGCCTGGCTGCGGGACTCCAGTAATTTTTGTCGTACTTCGAGTCGGGTGCGCTGGATGGAGTATTGTGCAGACTCTACCGCATGGCTGGCGGCGTTGCGCCTGGCGGTGAGTCCGCCCCCCTGATACAGCGGCATCTCAACTTTTACCCACGTGGAGTACTGGGTTTTGTCGAGTACCTCATGGCTGGGGTATTTGTCGTTGAGATAATGCTGAACCGACGGTTCCAAAGAGATGGTGGGCGTCATCTGCGCGTTGGCGTAATCGAGATTTGCCTGTGCCACATTCGCTTGTGCCCAGGCCGCCAGAACCGCGGGAACCAGTTTATCTTCCGGTTTGACCACATCGCAGCTGCTGTCCAGTTTGGCCGGGAATTCGTTGCTGATGCCGTTAAGTGAGTTCCAGCCGAGGTAACTCATCAATGTGGCCTTACTGCTGTCGAGATTGGCCTGATACTGCGCCAGCTGAGAACGTGCAGACTCGATACGCGCATCGGTTTGCACCACGTCGGACAGCGAGGTTGCCCCTTCATCATTGCGTTGTCGGGTCAGTCGACCAATGTCGTTTAAGGCGGTGAGCTGTTCTTCGGCGGCATCCACCATTTGTTGCCACGTCTGCACCTGGACTATCGCGTTGGCGGTTGCGTGGGCGATGGTATCAATACTGAGTAACACATTCGCCTGCTGTTGTGCGGCTCCGGCGGTCTCGGCGCGGACCTGGCTTGCGACTTTACCGAAGTCGTACAGCATTTGTGACACCGAAATAACCAGCGCCGGGCTAAAGCCGTGGTCGGTATAGGTATTGCTGTAACCGTTATTCATTCCGGCAGAAACCTGCGGGTAATATTTCGATTTCGCCACGTCTATCTGCTCGTTTTGTGAGAGCAGTTTGCCGATCGATTCACGAATAGAAGGATGCCAGCTCACGGCACGACTTACCGCGTCGTTGAGCATCAGGTTGCCGGGGGCGGCAGCGCTCAGCGGCAGATCGGCAACCGCGCCGTCCAGCGAGGGAAGCATCTGGCTGGTGGCCAGTCCTTCCGGCGTAATAATTTGCGGTTCATCTTCGGCATTCACCCGCAGGGTACAGAGCGTTAATGCCAGAAGTAATGCAACAGGCGCGACATTTTTCATAGTTTATCCCTTACAAAATACGGCAGCGACGACTGTTATTGCCCCGGACGTCATGGCATCCGGGGCTGTAGTTATGGCGCTTTAACGCATTGCGTTAACGTCAGGGTACGATGTGATTTTGTTGCACCAGCTCATCGAGCGTGGTGTGTACGTTCTCCAGCGTTATGAGATTGGTTGAGTGATATGTGTTGCCCGTACCGTCGCGGTCGATGGCAATCACCGTGTTGTTACCGCTGGTGGTTACGGTGAGGTAGTTGCCGAGCGTAGCGTTCTGCCCGTTCCAGCCCACCAGCAGGTCGCCGATATCGATTTTGTCACCCTGGGCCAGCGAGAAGTTGGTCCAGGTATCGGTAGCACCATTGCTAATGTTGCCGCCGGTAGCGTCGTTGGCGTTGAGCAGGTGATAAATCAGCGTATCGCCGTAGGCGCTGCCAGTCAGGCGATCGGCATCGACGGTACTCACCACTTGCGGATTCATATTGATGGCCAGCGTAGCGGTATCGGTATGGCCATTCTGGTCGTTAAGGGTGTAGGTAAATGTCTCTTTGGTGACGATGGTGGAGAGCGAGACATCGCTGTTGAGGGCATAGGTGTAATGACCATCAATGCCAATGGTCAGTTTGCCGTACAACCCGTTAATGATGGCGCTGGTCGTGCTACTCAGCGGATCAAGCGTGGCGGTACTGCCGCCCGTGCCGTTCACCGTCAGCAAGGTATGCACGCTGGCAATATGGTCTCCGTCATAAATATTGCCGGTGACGCTGTTCGCTGTGGAAGTCTCGAAGTTTTGCAGGTCGATTATCGTGCCTTTCACGCTGGGGGTGATGGTGATATTCCCCAGCCCCAGCCCCCCGACGCTTCCGGTATAGTCGAGGCGATAGTTGCCGGGGTGCAGTACGATCCCGCTCAAGGCTATATCGATATTGCCGCCAACCAGCAATCCGCCATTGAAAGAGTTACCGGCAATCTTGATGTTGTTGCTGTCATACAGCGCCCAGGTGACGGTCAGCCCGCCCAGCGTCAGACCTGACGCGACGTTAAAATGCAGTATGGCGTTTTGCACCGCCGTTCCCGTAGCGATTTCAATGACGCCAGTACCACTTTTTGAGGTGGGTGAAAGGAGTTGGGCACTCCAGCTGGCGTTCCCGACGCTGTCGTCGGTAAACGACCGGGAAGTATCCGCCTGGGTGGTGACCGCCATCGTGCTGCTGACGTCATTTACTGCATCCAGCGCCTGCGGTGTTGGTTTGATATTCAGCGATGCACTGCCGGTATCGCCGTTTGGCGCTTTGACCTTATAGACGAAACTGTCCGGCGTATTGATACCGTCTGCGCCCAGTCCGCTTCTCAGCGTGTAGGTGTAGTTCCCTTTCGCATCAATAGTCAGCGTGCCGTACTGCCCGTTAATGGTGGTTGTACCCGTTCCGTTTACGGTGACACCGTTAACTTCGGTGATAACGGTATTGGCCGGAGCCGAGTCGTTGACCAGCAGGTTTCCATTGGTTGTCGCACTCAGGCTGTCGACGGCGTAGGTGTGATCGGCCTGGATATTCAGGGTATAGCTGGTCAGCAGCGTCAGACCGCCGGAGGCGTTAAGCAGGAACAGATAGTCACCGCCAGGCAGGGTGATGGTGTAATCCGTTGAGCTACCTCCTAGCAGCGCCGTGACCCAGTTGGGCTTCACGCGGAACTGCTCATACTGCTGAATGGACTCGTTGAAGCGATAAACATAGAGATCAAAACCGCCAACCGTGACGCCGAGAACGCTGGCCTTGACGGTCAGCGTGCGGGTTGCGCCATCATCCACATTAAATTTGATCGGATTGGTTAAACCGTTAACCAGACTGACATCCAGCACATTGCCCAGTCCGACGTTGGCGAGGGTGAAGCCGGTTTGCTGTGATGTGCCATGATCAACCGCGATGACCTGCGTCCCGTAAGTCAGCGCAGCCACATCGTCTGCCGCGGTTACCGTACTGGTGGTGGGCGCCTGACCGAGCGTTACCACCAGTTTTGCCGAGGAGTGATCGCTGCCATGCGTCAGCGTGTAGGTGAAACTTTCGGAACGGCCATACACCGAGATTGACGTATTGGTCAGGGTATAGGTGTAACTACCGTTCTGATTGATATGCAGGATGCCGTATTTCCCCTGCACATCAATGCCGCCCGCCGGGATGTTCACGACGTTGCCGTTACCGTCGGTGATGGCGGTGACCAGCGTGCCGGAAGGGGCATTATCCTGCCCGTTGGCGGGATCGGTATCGGTGATGATATTCCCGGATTCCGTGGTACCGCCGGTGATGGTCCCTGCGCTGGCTTTTACCACTGAGACATCAAGGCTGGTGTATGCCCCGGTCGCCAGCAGGTTGGTGTTGTAGCTGACCACGCGGTAATCACCGCCAGTCAGTCCGCTGTAATTGAGCGTTACGCCCGAGGCGCCCAGGGTAAGCAGGCTGGCAAAGTTTGGTTTCCCGGTATCCACCACTGTCACCCAGGTATTCAGCGCGGTGTCAAAGCGCTGGATGACGACTTCAAGCGTGTTTAAAAGCGACAGCACCACGCCGGTTGCAGCGGCATTGATCGTAATGGATCCGCTGCCGCCAGAGGCGATGCTGAAATTCACGCTTGCCGTATCGTTCCCCAGCACGTTGGCGACATTTCCCAGCGCATTGACCAACAGGAAACCATAATCGCTTTGATGCTCGGTGCTGACGGTGACATCGGTTTGTAGCGGCAGGCTGGTGACATTGTCTTCAGCCAGCAGCGGCAATACTGGTGCGAGAGCGTTTGTCGGCGATGAGGTATTTCCCGCCGCATCGGTCGCCGTGGCGGACAGCGACTGCCCTTCAATCTGGCGAACCGGCAGGTTGACACTGTAGACACCGCTGCTGTTGGCGATTGCCGTCACGCTGGTGCCGCCGGGCAGAGAAATGGTGACGGTGCTTCCCGCTTCGGCGACGCCGCTGACGGTACCGCCATCGGCGCTGATCAGGATCGTTGGCGCGGTCGGTGGTGTGGTGTCCACAATTACGCTGAACGAACCGGACAACCCACTTGCGCCGTTGGCGTTGGTTGCCGTGGCGGTAAACGCATGGTTACCTTCGCTGAGTGCACCGGATGGGGTAAAGCTCCAGATCCCGTTACCGTCTGCGGTCGTGAAGCCCATTAGCACGCCGTTGTTGTACAGATTGATGACGGCGTTAGCCTGCGCCGTTCCGCTGAGCGTTGGCAGGGTGTCATTGGTGGTTTTACCGGGAGCGACGGGTCCCATGATAGTGCCGACGTCATCGAGCACGCTGGCAATAACAGGCGCAGGTGGTACGCCGGTAAACGGTGCCAGCACGTTACCCGCCGTACTGATGTTGCCTGCGGCATCCTGTGCGCTGACCAGCAGAGTTTGCCCACTGATTTGCGGTGGGTTCAGAGTGAAGGTGAAATTACCGGAGGCGTTGGCGGTTGCCGTGCCGAGCACCGTTCCTCCGCTGGAGGTAATAATGACCGTGCTGTTTGGCTCGGCAACGCCGGTGAGCGCGGTGCCGTTGGCGTTTACCGCCAGCCCGGTTGGGATACCCGGGGCAACGGTATCGACCACGATCGCTGCCGCAGACGATATGCCACTGGTATTACCCGCACTGTCCGTTGCAGTGATGGTAAACGAGTGGGTACCTTGTGCCAGCGCGGTAGTCGGGGTGTAGCTCCAGTTGCCGCTGCCGTCCGCCGTTACGCTGGTGACAAAGCTGCCGTTATCATAAATATCAACTCGCGCGTTGGCTTCCGTGATGCCGTTTAACGTTGGGCGCGCGTCATTGGTCGGCTGATTGCTGCCAATCGGCCCGGTGTTTGGCCCGACATCGTCAATAATGCTGCTGATTGAAGGCTGCGTCGGCGCCGTGGTGTCAACCACCACGCTAAAGCCTGCCGTCGCGCCGCTTGTGTTGCCCGCCGCATCGGTGGCGGTGACGGTGAAGGAGTGCGATCCATTTGCCAGCGGTGTGGTTGGGGTAAACGACCAACTGTTATTGCTTTGCACCAGCGCGGTACCCAACAGGGTGCTTCCGTCATAGATGCTGATAGTGCTGCCTGCCTCGGCGGTGCCGTTCAGCGTCGGACGTGCATCGTTGGTCAGCTGTCCGTTGCTGAGCGCTGCATTGAACACGCCGCCTGCGATATCATCCACCACAGAGACCAGCAACGGGACGGATGGTGCAATGGTGTCGACATTAATCGTAAACCCGCCTGAGACAGGACTCACGTTCCCGGCGGCGTCGGTGGCGATGGCGGTAAACACATGCTGACCGTTGCCAAGTGTGGTGGTCAGATATTCCCAGGTGCCGTCTATTGTCGCAGTCACCGTTGCCAGCAGCGCGCCATTATCGTAGATGGCTACCCGGGCACCGGCTTCCGCTGAGCCGCTGAGTACGGGGCGGGTGTCGTTGGTAGAGGCTCCGTTCGATAGCGTTCCGGTTCCCGGCTGCACGTCATCAAACGCCTGGATAATCGTTGGCGCAAGCGGGGCGACGGTATCAACAACGATGTTAAATCCTGCAGATGTCGGGCTGACGTTTCCGGCCGCGTCGGTGGCTGTTACCGTCAGCGCGTGGTTACCGTTGCTAAGTTGGGTTCCCGGTGTGAAGCTCCAGGCGCCCGTACCATCTACAGGAGCAGATCCGATCAGCGCTCCGTTATCGTAAATTTTCACCGTGGAATTGGCTTCTGCCGTACCGCTAAGCGTCGGGAGTGGATCGTTCGTGGCCTGACCGTTGTTCAGATTTCCAATCAGTGGGCCGACATCATCCGCAACCTGAGTAATCACTGGCGCTGTCGGTGCCAGAGTATCGACAGTGTAGGTAAAGCCACCAGAAGGCAGGCTGGTATTGCCTGCGCTATCTGTAGCCGTGACGGTCAGAGTATGCTGGCCGTTACCCAATGCCGCGGAGGGTGTAAAACTCCAGCTTCCGCCTGCGCCGACGATGGTGGTGCCAATGGCCTGACCATCGCTCAGGACGGTAATCGTCGCGCCAATTTCACCGGTACCGCTGAGCGCCGGGCGACTTTCGTTGCTGATTTGCCCATTGGAGATTGGCCCGGTTGTCGGCGCGGTATTGTCCTGAACGGTCAGAATTACCGGTGCAGACGGGGCAATAGAGTCCAGCTCAATAGTAAACGATGATGATACTCCGCCTGTGTTCCCCGCCTGATCTGTGGCAACGACGGTGAAAATATGTTGCCCCTGTCCCAGTGGAGCATCCGGAGTGAAGCTCCAGTTACCTGACTCGTCCACCTGAGTTGTACCTATTTCAGCGCCGTTATCACGGATCGTGATGATGGCGCCAATCTCGCCTTTGCCGTTCAGGGTAGGCTGCGCATCGTTTGTAAGCTGTCCGTTGGTCAGCGCGGTATTGCCGGGCTGATCGTCAATTACTGAGGTAATGCTCGGTGTGGCTGGCGCCAGCGTGTCGACGACGACCACAAATGGTGGCGTTGTCGGGCTAATGTTACCCGCGTTATCTGTAACGCTGGCAGTCAGCGAGTGGCTTCCTTCTCCGAGAGCAGGGACAGGCGTAAAGCTCCAGTTGCCATTTTCGTCGCTGGTGGTTGTGCCGATTACCGTGCCATTATCGCGGATGGTAACAACCGAATCCGCCTCGGTAACGCCAGCAAGCGTTGGGGTATTATCATTGGTCAACTGCCCGGAGGTCAGGGGCTGGATCGTACCAACGTTGTCCGTGACCGTCACAATAGATGGCGCATTCGGTACC
This sequence comes from Citrobacter sp. Cpo037, assembly GCF_030332945.1. Taxonomy (NCBI): domain Bacteria; kingdom Pseudomonadati; phylum Pseudomonadota; class Gammaproteobacteria; order Enterobacterales; family Enterobacteriaceae; genus Citrobacter; species Citrobacter sp. Cpo037. The sequence continues at coordinate 30,222 of NZ_JAOWGW010000079.1, read as the reverse complement.
AGGGTATCGACAATGATCCGGAAATCACTGGATGGATCTCCCTGGTTGCCAGCGGCGTCCGTTGCGCGGGCGGTAAAGAGATGATCGCCTTCTCCCAGCGGTGCTGTCGGGGTAAAGCTCCAGAATCCGTTACTGTTTACGGTCGTTGTGGCATAAGCGATACCGTTATCGTAGAGGGTAATGGTTGCCCCGGGTTCGCCAGTTCCGTTGAGCGTCGGACGTGAATCATTTGTAATTTGCCCTTTATCCAACGATCCAGTTCCGGGGGCAACATCGTCGATAATGCTGGTGATCGTTGGCGCTTGCGGTGCCGTCGTGTCGATGGTGATAGCGTAGTTGGGTGACTGACCGCTCAGTATGCCATTGACGGTTTGCGCCACAGTGAAGTTATAGGTTACGCCATTAGTCAGTGGGTCGGGTAACTGATAACTCCATGCGCCAGACACGGCATCGGCAGTTACCGTGATGGGGAGCAATGTGCCATTTATATAAATATTAACAGTCGCCCCTGCTGTGGCCGTCCCTTGCAGCAACGGTAATGTGTCATTGGTAGTTTTACCGTTGCCAATTACCCCCATGATGGGTGCAATGTCATCAACGATCTCAAGCGTTGGTGGATGAGGAACGCTGGAGGTTGCAGCGTTAAACGTTGTCGGATCGCTTTGATTTCCAGCGGGATCCTGAGCGATGGCGTTGAGCGCCTGACCGGTTGTTTGTGCTGGCGAAATTGTGACAGCGAAGTTACCTGAACCGTCTGCGATCCCTTGGCCGAGGATCGTGGTACCGCTGCGAATGATGACGGTACTGCCTGGATCGGCAGAGCCGCTAACCAGCGTACCTTTCGGGTCTACGCTGGTAACCGTAGGCGTTGCAGGCGGCAGGGTATCGACAATCAACGTCAGCGGGTTATCTGCTGTCAGTGAGTTACCTGCGTCATCCACGGCGCCGAAAGTCAGTGTGTGAGTGACATTGGGCGTGAGGGGGACATCCACACTCCAACTGCCGTTAGCAGCAACGATAGCTGTCGCAATGGCGATGGGATTGTTACCATCGAAAATCAAAATCGTACTGCCCGGTGTGCCGGTACCGCTAATGGTTGGCGTTGTATCGTCCGTGACGCTGCCGCTGGTTAGCGAACCGGTAAAGACGCCAACGTTATCCTGGATATCCGTGACCTGCGGCAACGTTAACTTCGTGTTGTTAACCGTAAACGAAATGCTGTTTGAATTGTCGCTGACGTTACCTGCGGGGTCAGTTGCGGTAGCGCTTAATGTGTAGTTTCCGTTTGCCAGCGCAGTCCCGGGGGTAATACTCCAGGTACCGCCTGCCACCGTTGCAGTGCCGATCACCGTACCGCCGTTATACAGAGTGATGATGTCTCCATTGACACCTGTACCACGAATGGTTGGCGTGGTGTCATCGGTCACGGCGTTGGGCGCAAGGTCACCCATGATATCGCCGACGTTATCATTGGCGGCGATAATCACCGGCGGCGCAGACGGCGTCGTGTCGATGTTCAGTGTTATAGCTGTTGATGGCTGGCTGACGTTGCCTGCCGGATCGGTTGCGGTGAGGGTTACCTGGTAAGTACCTGGAGTAACCGGTGCTGGCGGAGTAAAGCTCCAGGTTCCGTCTGCACCTACTGTTGTCGTTCCCTGCAAAGGGGGAGTGCCGTTCAGATAAATGGTAATCAAATCCCCGACGTTTCCCGTGCCGCTAAAGGTTGGCGTGGTATCGTTGGTGTTGCCGTTAGTGACCACACCTGTTACCGGAGCCACATCGTCGGTAATGATTGGCGCGGCTGGTTGTGCGGGAGGTGTGTTGTCTACCGTCAGGGTAAAGCTGGCTGATGGGATCCCCGTGTTGCCTGCAACATCAGTCGCTGTAGCGGTGAATTTGTGCGGTCCGTCGGCGAGTGAGGTTGGGGTAAATGTCCAGGTGCCGTCTGGCTGTACGGTGACGGTGCCAATGGAACCGCCATTATCATAAATCGTAATCTTCGCGCCGGGCTCGCCGGTTCCGGAGAGTTCGGGATTTAAGCTCTTGGTACTGCTGCCGTTACTCAGCGTTTGTAGATTTGTCCCAATCAGACCTTCTGCGGAGCTGATAACTGGGGCTGCTGGTGGGGTGGTATCAATCGTTAGCGTAAAGGTCCCGGCATTACTGGCGTTGCCTGCAACGTCCGTGGCAATAGCGGATAAATTGTGTGAGCCTTCACTGAGCGGTTGGTCGAGTTGAATACTCCAGGTGCCTCCGGGCAAAACAGTCGTGCTTCCAATTGGCGTAGTTCCATCATAGAGAGTGATCTTAGAACCGTCTGTTCCGGTTCCTTTCAGCTCTGGCAAGGTATCGTTTGAACGGCTTCCGGTAGGCAGATCGATCGGTGCATTCCCAACGTCGTCGGTAGCAGCCAAAATGACAGGATCGCCTGGCGGTTGGGTATCTACGGTAACGCTGACCACTGTGGGTGAGGTGATGACATTACCGGCGGCATCAGTTGCCGATACCGTAAACTGATGGGTGCGATCGCTGAGCACCTGATTCCCCGGAACGGTATAACTCCAGGTACCCGAGCTGTCGACAAGAATAACCGTCAATAACTGAATGCCATCGTACAGGTTCACCAGTGAACCTGGCTCACCGGTACCCGAGATGGTTGGCGTATTGTCGTTGGTGACCCAACCGTTATTTGCAACGCTGCCCGTAATGCTGCCAACGTCATCGTTAACCAACGTTATCACTGGAACAGTTGGCGCAATGGTATCGACAATTATTTTCCAGCTTGCCGCGCTGCTGGTGTTATTCGCGGCGTCTGTGGCTGTCACCGTGAAGATGTGAGCGCCCTCGCTTAGCGCCGAGACTGGCGTATAGTTCCAGTTACCGTTGATATCAGCGACAACGGTCGTCAGCAGGGTGCCGTTATCGTAAATTTTGACCTGAGAACCTGCTTCGGCGGTGCCTTCCAGCTTAGGTTTGCTATCGTTGGTCACATCGCCGTTTTTGAGAGGGCCCTGGTACATGGGCTGGTCATCCGTCACGGCGGTGATGATGGGTGTTCCGGGGGCGGTAATATCCGGAGCCACCGCGGAAGTTGGCTGACTCTCGTTATTGCTGCTGTCCGTTGCGGTAACTTTTACCGTTTCGCCGTTCATTTTCGACGGCGTAATCGACACCGTGAAGTTGCCGCCGCTGTCTGCCTGGCCTGTGCCGATCTGATTACCATTGCTGTCTTTTACGGTGACGGAGCTTCCCGCTTCAGCATGTCCGCTTACAGAACCACCGTCCCCGGCGACGATGACGCCGGTAGGCGCGTCAGGTGCCGTGGTATCCGGGGCGGTAATCGCGCTGTTGCCGCTGGTATTGCCAGCCGCATCCGTCGCGTTGGCGACAAGATGTTCTCCGTTGGTCTGCGGCGGAACCAGCGTGGCGGTGAATTCTCCGTTCGAGCCGGCGGTTGCTGTTCCAATTATCGCGCCACCAGGATCCAGAATATGTACCGTACTGTTGGGTTCCGCCATGCCGGTAACCTGATCGCCTGTAGGATTAATCACCAGATTAGCTGGCGGTTGTGGTGCTGTGATGTCTGGCGCGAGCGCGGTTTCCGGTTGGCTTGGGTTCCCGGCGGGATCGGTGGCAATAGCGGTAATGGTTTCACCATTGGTCTGTGGCGGGTCAATGGTAATGGTAAATGAGCCATCCGTTCCGGCGACGCCGCTGCCGATCTGAAGACCGTTATTATTGATGGTCACGGTACTTCCTGGTTCGGCTGTACCGGTGACGACAGAGCCGTCGGCAGATACGTTCAGATCGTCCGGCGCTGACGGTGGCTGAGTATCGATAGTGATATTGAATGCCGCTGACGTTCCTCCCGTGCCCAGGTGGTTGGTTGCTGTGGTGGTGAAGGAGTATGAGTCGTCCTGCAAGTTGGTGTTGGAGGTCCAGGTCCAGTTGCCGCTGGAATCGGCAAGCACGCTTACAACAAGCGCACCGTTGTTATAAATGTTAACCGTGCTGTTGGCGTCTGCGGTACCCGAGATCGTAGGCGTTGGGTCGTTGGTGGCCTGATTATTGTTCAATGGTCCAGTTGAGGGGGTAACATCATCCACAATGCTGATGATAACGGGTACGCCCGGGTAGCCAGAGTTAGTGGCATTGAAGGAGGTATCTGGCCCGACGTTGCCTGCCTGGTCCTGAATCTTCGCGATCAGCGCTTCACCGTGCGTCTGTGAAGGTGAAATCGCGATGACGAAATTGCCGGTTTGATCAACGGTAGTTGAACCCAAAACCTGATTATTACTACCGATGATAATGACCTGGCTTCCCACCTCTGCACTACCGGTTACCTCGGTGCCTTGCAGGTTTACGGAGGAAATGACCGCGCCTTCAGGCGGGGTGGTATCAACGGTGAATGTCGGTACACTCGTTTCCGTGCTCACGTTACCCGCATCGTCAGTTTGCGTCAGCGTCAGATTGTGAACACCGTCGCTAAGCGGTGTATCCGGTGTAAACGTCCAGTTACCATTGTCATCCACCTGAACCATGCCAATCAGAATGCCATTATCAGAAATACTGATGTAAGAGCCCGCCTCACCAGTGCCTGTGAGTGTTGGAGTGGCATCGTCGGTTATGCCGTTATTACCTATCAAGCCTTTAATGGAACCTGAATCGTCAGTTACTTCTGTGACTACAGGGGCGTCGGGGGCAAGCGTATCGACAATAATCTCCCAACTGTCCGACATGTCGCTGCTGCCCGTACCGTCTGATGCACTGACGGTAAACTTGTGGGTACCGTCTGCGAGCGGAGAGGATGGCGTAAACGACCAGTTGCCGTTGGCATCTATAGTGACCTGGCCGATTTCGACGCCGTTATCAAAAATATGCAATGTGGCATTTGCGGGGCCGGTGCCCTGGAGAGTGGGCGTATTATCGTTGGTGGATTCCTGCTGATTAACAGGACCAGTAATCAGCTCCTGGTTATCGATTATGCTGGTGATAGCGGGTACGTCAGGCATGTTAGGGGTTGTTGTTGGCGGTGAGCCGCCATCCCCATTATTACCGTTGCCATTTCCGCCATTTCCGCCATTTCCGCCATTTCCGTTTCCGGCGTTATTATCACTCCCACCGCCGCCGCCGCCGCCACCTGCGGCGAGGCCAATTCCGCCTGCGACCGCGATCCCACCAAGAACCCACGGCCAGACGGCGCCGCCTTCATGGCTTCCCTCGGCAGTCATTAGTGGAGTGAGATCGTCCAAATGCTGGAAATGGAATGCCCCATCAGTATCCTGAACCCACCACAGCGCACCATTACTGTCTTCCAGAACAAGCTGGTTTTGCGCATCACCTTTTCCGACGTAGAAGTTCTTAATGGTGATGGTTTCACCTGAGCGGAGTGTGACAACCAGATCCTGATTAACGCGTGTCAGTTGACTCACCTCCTCACGCGACACCGACAGTTTCACGATAGAAGGCGAACTGAGCGTAACTTCAGAGGATTCAACATTTGTGGAAACGCCAGTTAATTTTGATACAACGGCGAGTAGACGCATATGTTCACTCCTGATGGCATGTCGGGAGTATTAATCCGCAACAGCGCGCTGGGAAAATGAGCAGACAGGGGTCCCGTTCATCATAAAGATGAATTTAGACATGTAATTACATTGATTAGGTCATACAGATGTTCGTTTACTTATCAAATACGTTCGGGACCTGTCGGTTGAATAGTTCTTTCGTATTAGATGATATAGTCAGAAAGAAAGTATTCTGCAACTTATCCATATTAAAAATATATTTGGCTTATTGAAAAGGATACTTTCCGGTGCGTATTTAATGGTTGGTTTTTTAGTTAATTTATTGTATTTAAAGGGTTTGTGATTTAACTGAAATGAGGTGGTGATATAATAAACAACAGTAATAATAGTGTTATTAAATAAGTTTAAATACAGGTGGTATGGTCTTGAAGTTTTATTTTATTAGACTATGGAGTGCTACGGTAATGCCAGGGAAGTTTATTTTATACCTGAACGATTCAGCTCAAATAAACCATAAACTCGATGAATGTATTAGGTGGGTTTCAATAACTAAAAAATAAGAACCAGTCTCAGGATGAGAGACTGGTCATAGGGGAGTAGCGATTAGCGACCAGCATTTTTCATAATACGTGCTTTATCTAACTGCCATTCGCGTTCTTTCACATCGGAGCGCTTGTCGTGCTGTTTCTTACCTTTTGCGACGCCAATTTTCACTTTGCACCAGGCATTTTTCCAGTACAGTGAAAGCGCAACGACGGTATAACCGTCACGATTCATACGACCATACAGGGAGTCGAGTTCACGCTGGTTTAACAACAGCTTACGGGTACGGGTGGGATCACATACCACATGCGTTGAGGCAACAGCCATCGGTGTGAAGTTGGCGCCAAACAGGAACGCTTCGCCGTCTTTAAGGATGACGTAGCTGTCGCCGATGTTAGCTTTACCCGCGCGCAGGGATTTGACTTCCCAACCTTGCAGAGCGAGTCCTGCTTCGAACTCTTCTTCAATAAAGTATTCGTGTCGTGCGCGCTTGTTCAGCGCGATTGTGGCTGAGCCAGGTTTGTGTGCTTTTTTCTTCGTCATAATGCCGCTCAGTATAGGTAATCTGGAATCGAAAAACACCCCATTTCATCCAGCGGGGCGCAAGGCGCTATCTTAGCACGAGTTAGGCTATAGCGTTTTTTTTAGCGGGGGATAAATGGTATTATTTGTGTGATTGATATTGATGGAAATTGTTATGCCTCAGATTAGCCGGACCGCTTTAGTACCTTACAGTGCGGAACAGATGTATCAGCTAGTGAATGATGTTAAATCCTATCCCCAGTTTTTACCGGGTTGCACCGGTAGCCGTGTGCTGGAGTCAACTCCGGGACAGATGACAGCGGCGGTGGATGTCTCGAAAGCAGGGATCAGCAAAACGTTCACTACGCGCAATCAACTGACCAGTAACCAGAGCATCCTGATGCATCTGGTCGACGGACCGTTCAAGAAACTCATTGGCGGATGGAAGTTTACGCCACTGAGTCATGAAGCGTGCCGCATTGAATTTCATCTCGATTTTGAGTTCACCAATAAATTAATCGAGCTGGCGTTTGGTCGTATCTTTAAAGAGCTGGCTTCAAACATGGTGCAGGCCTTCACGGTTCGCGCGAAAGAGGTTTACAGTGTCAGCGTCAGCTAAAATTGTCGTTGAAGTGGCGTATGCGCTGCCCGAGAAACAGTATCTACAGCGTGTAACGCTGCAACAGGGTGCTACGGTGGAAGAGGCTATCCGCGCTTCCGGGCTGCTGGAATTGCGTACCGATATCGATCTCAGCACAAATAAAGTGGGCATTTACAGCCGTCCGGTAAAGCTTGCTGATGTTCTGCAGGACGGTGACAGGGTGGAAATCTACCGGCCACTGATTGCTGATCCGAAAGAGCTGCGTAGACAGCGAGCAGAGAAATCCGCTAAAAAATAGCAGACAATAAAAAAGGTGCTCATTGAGCACCTTTTTTGATCTATCAAACCTACTTGTTGTCGGTCAAAGCAGGTTTGTTATCAATGTTGGTCAAAACGCCGCTGCTGTTAAAGGTTAGCGTCAGTGTTTGCTGGGTTACGCCTTCATGACCAGGTTGCTGACGGAACACATAAAACCAGGTGTTAGTGCCAAAAGGATCGGACATCATTGGTGTACCCAGAGCATAAGCAACCTGCTGTTGCGTCATACCCGTGCGCACTTTGGCGACATCGGTAGGTGTCAGATAATTTCCCTGGTTGATGTCAGGGCGGTAAACCACTCGCTCCAGAGTGGAACAGCCTGCAGTCAACATCAGTAGTACTGCTGCAGCAGCAGTCAGCGTTTTACAGCGCATAGTGATTTGATTCCTTTTCGGGCCCGAGCAGTACGCGGCTCATATGTAATATGCCGATGATAATAGACCTTTCACCACTTTAAAACCTTTTGCTGTCGGGTCGGTCGGCGATTTTATGTTGAACTCAGACCTTAACAAGGTAAAAAAGTTTATGCCGCCAGCAGTTCTTTTGCATTTGCGAGGGTATTGCGCGTTACTTCGCTACCGCCAAGCAGGCGGGCTAATTCCTGCAGGCGAGCGCGTTTATCAAGCGGCTGCATGTGTGTTTCGGTCATCGCGCCATCCGTTTCTTTGCTGACGTAGAAGTGTTGATGGCCACAGCCAGCAACCTGCGGCAGGTGAGTAACACACATTACCTGAGTTGACTCGCCCAACTGACGCAGCATTTTTCCCACTACCGCAGCAGTCGGGCCGCTGATACCGACATCCACTTCATCGAAAATCAGCGCAGGTGTTTCCATTTTGCGTGCGGTAATAACCTGAATAGCCAGCGCAATGCGCGACAGTTCCCCACCTGAAGCCACTTTCGCAATCGGCTGCAACGGCTGGCCTGGGTTAGTGGTCACTTTAAACTCTACGCGATCGGCACCGTCTGCGCTCAAATGATGTTCCTCAAATTTCACATCAATGCAAAAGACACCGTGCGGCATTGAGAGAGTATGCATGCTCTCTGTAATCAGTTGTCCCAGTTCCTGAGCATAATGCTGGCGCTGTTTGTGCAGCATTTTTGCCGTTTCCAGAGCCTGCTGGTGGTGATTATTCACCGCCAGGGTTAAGGTTTCGAGCGAGTCGGCCTGATCGTCTAACTGCTGTTGTTCATCCAGCAATGACTGATAGAACTGTGGCAGCGCTTCAGGGGCAACATGATGCTTGCGGGCCAATGAGATTTGTTTGGAAATACGCTGTTCAAGTTCGAACAAACGGTTAGGGTCCAAATCCAGACGATCGCAATAGTGGCGCAGCTCGTCGCTGGCTTCGCTGAGCTGGATAGTGGCCTCTTCCAGCATATCCAGGATACCGGAAAGTTTGCCGTCCATGCCTGCCAGTTCAGTGACCAGGTGCTTTGCGGTGTACAGTTGGCTTTGCAGGTTGATGTCTTCGCCATCCGCCAGGATAGCCAGCGCCTGTTGGCTGGTGGTGAGCAATTGCCCGCTGTTAGCCAGACGCTTGTACTCTTCATCAATTTGCTCAAATTCACCCGGCTGCGGGTTGAATTCGTTCAGTTCCTTTAACTGGTATTGCAACAGTTCCGCCCGGGCTGCGCGTTCCTGACTTTGTTGTTGATGATGCGCCAGATCACGACAGCTTTGGTGCCACAGCTGGTAGCGCGCAGCCATTTCCTGAGTCAGGGACGCTTCATTGGCGTAACTATCCAGCAGAGACTTTTGGTGTTCTGATTTTGTCAGGAGCTGATGCGCATGCTGACCGTGGATTTGAATAAGCAACTGGCCCAGCTCGCGCAGCTGTGACAACGGTACGGCAGTGCCGTTAATGAAGCCGCGTGAACGTCCGTCGCTGCTGATAACACGACGCAGCAAACATTCACGGCCTTCCTCAAGCTGGTTTTCTTCCAGCCAGCGCAGAGCCGCGGGGGTGTCTTTTAAGGCGAATCGCGCGCAGAGGTCGGCTCGCGTGGCGCCTGCACGTACCATGTCGGCGTCTGCGCGTCCGCCCAGGCACAAACCGAGAGCATCAATGGCAATGGACTTACCCGCACCGGTTTCACCGGTAATAACGGTCATTCCGTTCTGGAAATCGATCTCAAGTTCACGAACGATAGCAAAATTGCTGATGGTCAGTTGTGCCAACATAGCTGTTTTCCTGTATGAAAAACCATAACTGTAATTACATACAGTATAAACTGGTTTTTTATACAGTAAAGAGGTTGGCGTTAAATTAGAATAATTTTTTTGACCAGCCTAGTTTAGTGCTTAATGTGTTGAAATAGCTGTAATCTTTTGGGTGTATCAGGTTTAGATGATAATCACAGCGGCGAATTAATACGTCTTCACCTTCCTGTATAGGCAGGGCGATCTGGCTGTCGCAACTGATTTCCAGATCGTTACGGCGATGAGAGAAGCGCAGGCGAATGGTGCTGCTACTGTTGATCACCAGCGGTCGCGCGGAAAGCGTATGCGGGAACATCGGGACCAGCGTAATAGCATCCAGCGAAGGCGTCAGGATCGGACCTCCGGCAGAGAGCGAGTAGGCGGTAGAGCCGGTCGGTGTGGAAATAATCAAGCCGTCCGAGCGCTGGGAGAAGGCAAAAATTTCATCGATATAGACTTCAAATTCAATCATGTGCGCCACTTTTCCGGGGTGCAACACAACTTCATTGATCGCCGTGCTAATACGCTTCTGGCAATCCTGTTGGCACACCTGGGCTTCAAGTAAAAAGCGCTTTTCGCTGATGTAGTGGCCTTCCAGCACGTCAGCTAACTGTTGGTGGGCATTGTCTGGGTCAAGGTCGGTCAGAAAACCGAGATTACCGCGGTTAATGCCAATAACCTTGATGTCATAACGTGCCAGGGTGCGTGCGGCACCCAGCATATTGCCGTCGCCGCCGACTACCACGGCGAGGTCTGCCTGCTGGCCAATCTCTGCGAGCGTACCGGTTTTCACATTTTTCAGCTGCAGCTCGTGGGCGATTTGTTGCTCAACGATAACCTCATAACCTTTGGCGCACAGCCAACGGTAGAGCATTTCATGTGTGGTCAGTGCAGTGGGGTGACGTGGATGCCCCACAATGCCAATACACTTGAAATGTTTGTTCATTTTCTCGAGGTCCTTGTAACGAAGATTAGTGACAATGTGAGTACTTCCCTTGAATCCCTGAATCTGATCCCCATAATAAGCCAAGTTAGCGAGATGAATGCGAAAAAAACGCGGAGAAATTCATGAGTAGTAAAGAACAGAAAACGCCTGAGGGGCAAGCCCCGGAAGAAATTATCATGGATCAGCACGAAGAAGTTGAGGCGGTTGAACCAGACGCTTCTGCTGAGCAGGTGGATCCGCGCGATGAAAAAATTGCGAATCTGGAAGCTCAGCTTGCTGAAGCCGAAACGCGCGAGCGCGACAGCGTGTTGCGTATCAAAGCGGAAATGGAAAACCTGCGTCGTCGTACCGAACTGGACGTAGAAAAAGCGCATAAGTTTGCACTGGAAAAATTCGTCAACGAACTGCTGCCGGTGCTGGATAGCCTGGACCGTGCGCTGGAAGTTGCGGACAAAGACAATGACGCTATGGCGGCTATGGTCGAAGGTATTGAGCTGACCCGTAAGTCAATGCTGGATGTTGTGGCGAAGTTTGGCGTACAGGTGGTTGCGGATATCGACGTGCCGATGGACCCGAACGTGCACCAGGCGATTGCAATGGTAGAGTCTGACGACGTTGCTGCCGGTAATGTGCTGATGGTTATGCAGAAAGGCTATACCCTGAACGGACGTACCATCCGTGCGGCGATGGTCTCTGTGGCGAAAGCCAAAGGCTAATTAGCCTCAGACCGGGTAATGCTGATGCACTACCCGGTCTGGATTACTCTCACTGGTCCGATACGCTTTCCCGCAGCGGTTTGACGGGCAACACCTGCACCTGTTTAATCATATTATCCTGCACGTCGAGAATATCGATATCGTACTGCCCAATACGCACACGTGTGCCAGCAATCGGGATCTCTTCCAGCGCTTCAAGAATAATACCGTTCACAGTACGTGCGTCATCTTCCGGCAGATGCCAGTTAAACGCCTTATTGATTTCACGAACGTTGGCGCTACCGTCAATGATCACCGAACCGTCATTCTGCGGCGTGACTTCTTCGGCAAGCGTCGGTGACATTGAGGTCGTGAAGTCACCAACAATCTCTTCCAGGATATCCTCGACCGTAACCAGTCCCTGAATATCGCCATATTCATTGACGACCAGGCCCACTTTCTTCTTATTGCGCTGAAATTTAATGAGCTGGGTGCTGAGCGGTGTGCCTTCCGGAACGTAATAAATTTCGTCGGCGGCGCGTAACATGGTCTCTTTGGTGAACTCTTTTTTCTCGGCCATCAATCGCCAGGCTTCACGTACGCGTAGCATGCTGATGGCGTCGTCGAGCGAGTCGCGATACAGCACAATACGACCGTGCGGAGAGTGCGAAAGCTGACGCACGATTGATTTCCAGTCATCGTTAATATCAATGCCGATGATTTCATTACGCGGGATCATGATGTCATCGACGCTGACTTTTTCCAGATCCAGCACTGACAGCAGCATATCCTGGTTACGGCGTGAGATTTGCGAGCGCGATTCATTCACCAGCGTTCGCAGTTCATCTTTACTCAGCGAACCGCTCACTACGATATCCGTTTTGATGCCCATCATGCGCATCAGCAGCCGCGTGATGGTGTTGAGTAGCCATACTAACGGCATCATCAGAATCTGCAGCGGAGCCAGCAGGACGCTGCTCGGATAGGCGACTTTTTCCGGATATAGCGCGGCAATCGTCTTTGGCAGCACTTCGGCAAAAACCAGCACCACAAACGTCAGTACCCCGGTGGCAATAGCGACGCCCGCATCGCCATACAGGCGCATACCGACAATGGTGCCGAGCGCGGAGGCCAGAATATTCACCAGATTATTACCGATGAGCACCAGGCTTATCAGGCGATCCGGCTTGCGAAGTAACTTTTCAACGCGTTTCGCCTGTCGATTTCCCTGCTTGGCCCGATGACGTAGACGATAGCGATTCAGGGTCATCATTCCGGTTTCAGAACCGGAAAAATAGGCGGAAATGACCACCATGATGAGGAGCGTGACAATGAGCGTGGTGGTGGAGATGTGTTCCACGTAGGATTCCTTAAAGATTTAACTCACGAACTGCTGCAGGATGCGACTGCCGAAATAGGCCAGCGTCAGAATGCCTGCGCCTGCGACGTTAAACCATACGACGCGACGTCCGCGCCAACCTTCATGGTAATGCCCCCACAACAGAACGATATAGACAAACCATGCCACGATAGAGAGAACGGCTTTATCAATGTTCTCGGTACTGAACAGGTTATGCATGTAAAACAGGCCAGTGCACAGGGTGAGCGTCAGCAGAACCACGCCAATTTGGGTGATATGAAACATTTTCCGCTCAATACTCATCAGTGGCGGCATCTCATTGCTGAAGGCCAGTTTCTTGTTTTTCAGCTGGTAGTCAATCCACGCAAGCTGTAGCGCATAGAGTGCGGCGATAATCAGCGTGGCGTAAGCGAACAGCGATAGCCCGATGTGAATCATCATGCCCGGCGTAGCTTCGAGATGAGTGATGAACTCGTTAGGCATAAACGTAGCGAAGGCCAGGTTTATCAGCGCAAAGGCGTAGACAATAGGCAGCAATAACCAGCCACGATTGCGGGACGCGACGATGGTCATTACCGTACAGATCATCAGGCTTACCAGCGAGCCGACGTTCAACAGACTCAGGTTTTGTCCGCTTTCACCGCCGGGTAGGATACGCGCTTCCAGGGCAATAGCATGGCTTACCAGCGCAACGACCGCAGAAAGAATAGCCATACGCCGCCAGCCGCTGTTTTTTTGCAGCAGTGCGGGAATAATCAGCGCGAGGCTGACTGAGTAGGCGACAAGGGCGAGCAGAGCAAAAACGGGCATATAGGTGTCGACAGTTGGCCAGTGATAAAGAAAAGCAGTATAGCGTTACGTGACCGCTGCTCCAACCGTTGCATAACAACAAAGGCGGCTTCATGTTATACTGCGACAAATTTCTGTTGATGTGTCGCTGTCGCGACCGACCGTTTCCACCCCAGGCGAGAGACAATGTTTGATAATTTAACCGATCGTTTGTCGCGCACGCTGCGCAATATCAGTGGCCGTGGACGCCTTACTGAAGACAACGTTAAAGAGACGCTGCGCGAAGTGCGCATGGCGCTGCTGGAGGCTGACGTAGCGCTGCCGGTAGTGCGTGAGTTTATCAATCGCGTAAAAGAGAAAGCGGTTGGTCATGAAGTTAACAAAAGCCTGACGCCGGGTCAGGAGTTCGTCAAGATTGTCCGTAACGAACTGGTTGCGGCAATGGGCGAAGAAAACCAGACCCTGAATCTGGCTGCACAGCCGCCAGCCGTGGTGCTGATGGCGGGCCTGCAGGGTGCGGGTAAAACGACCAGCGTCGGTAAGCTGGGTAAATTCCTGCGCGAGAAGCATAAGAAGAAAGTGCTGGTGGTCTCTGCGGACGTTTATCGCCCGGCGGCGATTAAACAGCTGGAAACGCTGGCCGAGCAGGTCGGTGTGGACTTTTTCCCGTCGGATGTCGGCCAGAAGCCGGTCGATATCGTTAACGCCGCGCTGAAAGAAGCCAAACTCAAATTCTACGACGTGCTGCTGGTGGATACCGCTGGTCGTCTGCACGTTGACGAAGCGATGATGGACGAAATCAAACAGGTCCACGCTTCTATCAAACCGGTAGAAACGCTGTTTGTGGTCGACGCCATGACCGGTCAGGATGCCGCGAATACCGCAAAAGCCTTTAACGAAGCGCTGCCGCTAACCGGCGTAGTGCTGACAAAAGTTGATGGTGATGCCCGTGGTGGTGCGGCGCTCTCTATTCGTCATATTACCGGTAAGCCGATTAAATTCCTCGGCGTCGGCGAGAAAACCGAAGCACTGGAGCCGTTCCATCCGGACAGGATTGCTTCGCGCATTCTCGGCATGGGCGACGTGCTGTCGCTGATCGAAGATATCGAAAGCAAGGTTGACCGCGCGCAGGCAGAAAAATTAGCCAGCAAGCTGAAAAAAGGCGATGGCTTCGATCTCAACGATTTCCTTGAACAGCTCAACCAGATGAAAAACATGGGCGGTATGGCAAGCCTGATGGGCAAGCTGCCGGGCATGGGTCAGATCCCTGACAATGTGAAATCGCAGATGGACGATAAAGTGCTGGTGCGTATGGAAGCCATCATCAACTCGATGACGATGAAAGAACGCGCTAAGCCGGAAATTATCAAAGGTTCCCGTAAACGCCGTATCGCTGCCGGTTGCGGTATGCAGGTTCAGGACGTAAACCGCCTTCTGAAACAGTTCGACGACATGCAGCGCATGATGAAGAAAATGAAGAAGGGCGGAATGGCGAAGATGATGCGTGGTATGAAGGGGATGATGCCGCCTGGATTCCCAGGCCGCTAATCGGCCTGGCTTGTTTGCCATTTCGGCACCGGGGTGTGCTCGCCATCCTCACGTACTGCGTGTACGCTCCGGTGGCTGCGCGCACGCCGGCACCGAACTGACGGCACCGCCAACGGCCTTTTATAGCAGAGTTATCAACTGCTGATTGCATTTTCCCCAGAAATCAGTAAAATTTTCGGGCTTTTAATATGACACCCGGGCTCCGTTCCTCGATGGGGCCTGGGTGTTTTATTCACACAAGAGGATGTTATGGTTACTATTCGTTTAGCTCGTCACGGCGCTAAAAAGCGTCCGTTCTACCAGGTTGTTGTTACCGACAGCCGTAATGCACGCAACGGTCGCTTCATCGAGCGCGTTGGCTTCTTTAACCCAATCGCTAGCGAAAAAGAAGAAGGCACTCGCCTGGATCTGGATCGCATCGCTCACTGGGTTGGCCAGGGCGCGACTATTTCTGATCGCGTAGCTACGCTGATCAAAGCAGCAAACAAAGCAGCTTAATCTGTCACGGTGGTCATGATGAGCAAGCAACTCGCCGCACAGGCTCCTGTGGAACCCATCGTTTTGGGGAAAATGGGGTCTTCTTACGGTATCCGTGGTTGGCTCAGAGTGTTTTCTTCCACTGAAGACGCCGAAAGCATTTTTGACTATCAGCCCTGGTTTATCCAGAAGGCGGGTCAGTGGCAGCAAGTACAGCTGGAAAGCTGGAAGCACCACAATCAGGATCTGATCATCAAGCTGAAAGGCGTTGACGATCGTGATTCGGCGAATCTACTGACTAATTGCGAAATTGTCGTGGATTCCTCGCAGTTGCCAGCGCTGGAAGATGGTTCCTACTACTGGAAAGACCTTATGGGCTGCCAGGTAGTGACTACTGAAGGCTACGATCTCGGTAAAGTCGTCGATATGATGGAAACCGGTTCGAATGACGTCATCGTCATCAAGGCAAACCTGAAAGATGCGTTTGGTATCAAGGAACGTCTAGTGCCGTTCCTCGATGGGCAGGTTATCAAGAAAGTCGATCTCGCTACTCGTACTATCGAAGTAGATTGGGATCCTGGTTTTTAAACCACCGGATAAACGGTAAAAGTCGGCGTTATGGGGATTGGCTTGTGTTTATAGGTATCGTTAGCCTGTTTCCAGAAATGTTCCGCGCAATTACCGATTACGGGGTAACTGGCCGGGCAGTAAAAAATGGCCTGCTGAACATCCAGAGCTGGAGTCCTCGTGACTTTACTCATGACCGGCACCGTACCGTGGACGATCGTCCTTACGGCGGCGGACCGGGGATGTTAATGATGGTGCAACCTTTACGGGACGCCATTCATGCAGCAAAAGCTGCGGCTGGTGAAGGCGCAAAGGTGATTTATCTGTCACCTCAGGGACGCAAGCTTGATCAAGCGGGCGTTAGCGAACTGGCCACGAATCAAAAGCTGATTCTGGTATGTGGTCGCTATGAAGGAATAGATGAGCGCGTGATTCAAACCGAAATTGACGAAGAATGGTCAATCGGCGATTACGTACTCAGCGGTGGTGAGTTACCGGCAATGACGCTGATCGACTCCGTTTCTCGGTTTATTCCGGGAGTTCTGGGTCATGAAGCTTCGGCAATCGAAGATTCTTTTGCTGATGGGTTGCTGGATTGCCCGCACTATACCCGACCTGAAGTGTTAGAGCAGATGGAAGTACCGGCAGTGTTACTGTCGGGGAACCACGCTGAGATACGTCGCTGGCGTTTGAAGCAGTCGCTGGGCCGGACCTGGCTTAGAAGACCTGAACTTCTGGAAAACCTGGCTCTGACTGAAGAGCAAGCAAGGTTGCTGGCGGAGTTCAAAACGGAACACGCACAACAGCAACATAAACATGATGGGCAGGCGTAAGCCCCCAATATCAGTTTACCCAGGATAAGAGATTAAATTATGAGCAACATTATTAAGCAACTTGAACAAGAACAGATGAAGCAGGACGTACCTTCCTTCCGTCCGGGTGATACCGTGGAAGTGAAAGTATGGGTTGTTGAAGGTTCCAAAAAACGTCTGCAGGCATTCGAGGGCGTGGTTATCGCTATTCGTAACCGCGGTCTGCACTCTGCATTCACTGTTCGTAAAATTTCCAACGGCGAAGGCGTTGAGCGTGTCTTCCAGACTCACTCTCCGGTAGTTGACAGCATTGCTGTTAAACGTCGTGGTGCCGTTCGTAAAGCTAAACTGTACTACCTGCGTGAGCGCACTGGTAAGTCTGCTCGTATCAAAGAGCGTCTTAACTAAGATTCGCGCAAGCGACATCCTGTTAGAAAAGGGCTGGCCGAAAGGCTGGCCCTTTTTTTATCCCGACGTTTACTCTTTTGTGCTTTATGGCAATAGAAGGACTGCGCGGCGCGCAGCCAGTTGGGGGATGATTATGGTGTCGTGATCACGACCGCCACGCGGCGGTTTTCAGCGCGACCTTTTGATGTCTGGTTGCTCGCAATGGGATATTTCTTCCCGAGTCCCTGAGTAGTCAGATTGGTGCGAGGAATATTAGCGCCCTGCGCCCAGGCATCGGCAACGACATTAGCGCGTTTGAGTGACAGAGCTTCGTTGTAGCTGTCTTCGCCGTAGTTATCAGTATGACCATCCAGGCGAGCATGATTCAGCCCGGTAGCTGCTAGTTTGGATGCCATTTCCTTGATCTGTTTTTCACTTTCAGGACGGAGTTTATAGTCATTTTTGTCAAACAGGATGGTATCAGACAGGCCGAGAGACCAGTCTCCTGATGCTTCAGTAAATCCGTATGATTTCATGGCTGCAATTTGCTCCGGGGTAAATTTCCCCTGAGGTGCCTGACAGCCAGCCAGAATCAGTAAAAGCAGAAGAAACGGGGATAATAAACGTTTTAGCATGTGTGTAATTCCTTATTTTTTAATAATGCGTTCAGAACGCAAATGTTTAGCCTGATACATATTTTGATCGGCAAGTTCTTGTAATTTTTCGGCAGAGGCATGTTCCCACGTCAGCGCAAACCCAATGCTGAGCGTCATGCTTGCCAGATGACCATTATGCAGGTCAAAAGGTCGGTTAAACTCTTGTGACAGTGCCGCGCAGATCCGCTGAACCTCATATTCAGAATGAACGCTGTACAGCACCATGGCGAACTCATCGCCGCCAAGTCTGTATGGGTAATGGCGACTCCCCCCAAACTCGGATAACCTTTTTGCGACTTCAATCAGGACCCGATCCCCCGCTGCGTGGCCCCAGGTATCATTAATAAATTTAAAATTGTCGCCATCAAGGAATAACAATGCCGAGCTGCTGTGGGCGGCATCATCATTCATTAGGGCATTTATGCTGCTGCGAAATGCTGCGCGATTTGCCAAACCCGTCAGAGGGTCATGTAGTGCAGTACGCAACAGCTGAGCGTTTTTTGCCTGCAGTTTAAGTTGCCACTCCTCCATCTCGTCCAGCAGACTATTAAAGTCCAGGGCAAAGAGATGAAACTCTTCAATGCGTTCCTCTGATACGCGCCGTGAAAAGTTACGGTTGGTACGAACATCATGTACCACCTCGGTAATGTTTTGCAGTGCATCCACAACGCCATTGTGTAAATAGCGAGTGAGCATTAATGCAATTCCGGATGCCAACAGAATGCACCCGGTAAGGACGGCCAGCGACAAATAGATGAAATGACTGATAACGCTATCGCGCGCAGTCAATCGTACTTCGCCGATGACGTTGCCATTATGCAAAATCGGCTGAGTGACCGGTTGTGGGAACAGCCAGTGGCTGATCATCCCGCTGATCTTTTCAGTGGTATCCTGCGCGTTATAGCGCCAGGTGGCGATCACCTTCTGGTTTTTATTACGGACTTCTGCAACGGAAAATTGCCCCTGCTGGCCCAGTGCCGCCAGCGTTTCAGTTGCTGCAACACTATCAGAAAAGACTAATGCAGCTTCGAGCGTACGGGTCATGGTAGCGGCAGTCAGATCCAGATTCTTTTGCGCATACTGTCTTAATGCCAGCACGGAAGAAATGCTGAGCAGCAGCCAGATCAGCATCATGGTTACCAGAACGCTGATTATGCTGATACGCCGTAATGTTCGCTTAAACGTCGGGCGTGCTATGGGAGAATGGCCCTTATCCATGCTTATTATTCCGTGCAAGCATCAATACGTCTGGACTGACCCTTACGCCGCTGCGTGAAAGGGAATCCATATTTACGGAAAATCTCACATCTTCGTCTTTAATTATGAGACAAAAGGCGCTGCCAATAACGCATTCGGGGTTCTGTTCAGCAATTAATAACAATGCCTTAGTCGGATATTTATTCTTTAATTCCACCTGATAAGTAGGGGATTCTTTTCCAAAATAAAAACCGTCACACTGCGAAACTAATATTTCTTGTTCCGTACGGATGATGACGGGAAGATAGGGTAATGCGCCTACACTGGTATCTTTCAGGACACTGGAAAAACGCGATGAAGAGAAAATACACAGTTTTGGGGGCCCGGAAAGTGCGGGCCAGCGTGTATAACTGACGATGCCGGAAACCATAGCGCGTACCGATTTTGCTTCTTCCGTAACGCTTTGGGCATACAGCGGTAATCCGGTCAGGAGCAGTGCCAGTAGAAGTATGAGTCGGTAAGAATAGCTCATGAATAGTTACCTACCAGCGTTTGCTGTAAAACGTCGAAATACATTCAAGATTGTTTGCAACAAAATAACATTATTTTCCTAAGCCGTCATTATTCCTGGAATAATGCTATTGGTGATTTAAGTTAAATCTTAATGGTTTATAAAATATAAACCATTGTTTAATTTAATCTTATCGAGGCGGCACCCTCGTTTGCCCCTTGCTGCCAGGCGCTGTGTAACTGGTCAACATTTTCGACAGTATCGCAACTGGGCGGAAAAGTTTTCCCGGTCAGGCCTCTGGCATAAACAAAATCCTGCTGGCAGGTTTTACGCTGTCCCTCGGCGTAACCCTTAAGGTATTCCGTACGATCGACGTTGCGGTCATTGTAGTTGTCGGCAAGCGTTTCATTATCTTTAACGGCATAGCCCGAAATGGCATCTTGTATCCCGGCGTCGTACCAGTCGGTACCAGTCCAGGTAGGGGCATGGGTGTAGGGGTCTATCTGACATCCGCTAAGAAGTAATAGAAACAAGATGCTGATGAGTTGCTTCATTGCCTGTGCTCCTTCGTTTTTTTAAGCATAGTGGATCTGAAAATTCGGTGGTGTAAATTTAAATGTACATTTATAAGGGCTGTTTTTGCCTTAAAATAGCATAATGTAAATTAAAATTTACGGATTGTGGATTGAAATCTTTACCTGTTGTGATATCGTTATTTCCTCCTCGCTGAGGATCAACTATCGCAAACGAGCTAAACAGGATCACCATCATGCAAAAAGACGCGCTGAACAACGTACATATTACCGACGAACAGGTTCTGATGACTCCGGAGCAGCTGAAAGCTGAATTTCCGCTGAGCCAGGAGCAAGAGGCGCAAATCGCCCAGTCGCGTAAAACCATCTCAGATATTATCTCTGGTCGCGATCCTCGCCTGCTGGTCGTATGTGGCCCATGCTCCATTCACGATCCTGAAATGGCGATTGAGTATGCTCGTCGATTTAAAGCCCTTGCCGCAGAGGTCAGCGATAGCCTCTACCTGGTGATGCGCGTCTATTTTGAAAAACCCCGTACCACTGTCGGCTGGAAAGGGTTAATTAACGATCCTCATATGGATGGCTCTTTTGATGTTGAAGCTGGTCTGAAAATTGCGCGTCAGCTGCTGCTTGAACTGGTAAATATGGGACTGCCGCTGGCAACTGAAGCGCTGGATCCAAATAGCCCGCAATACCTGGGCGATCTGTTTAGCTGGTCCGCAATCGGTGCCCGTACTACGGAATCGCAGACTCACCGTGAAATGGCTTCCGGTCTTTCGATGCCGGTTGGCTTTAAGAATGGTACCGACGGTAGCCTGGCGACCGCCATTAACGCCATGCGCGCGGCCGCGCAGTCGCACCGCTTTGTCGGTATTAACCAGGCCGGGCAGGTTGCACTGCTGCAAACACAGGGGAATCCGGACGGTCACGTGATCTTGCGCGGAGGTAAAGCGCCGAACTACAGCCCGGCAGATGTCGCCCAGTGCGAAAAAGAGATGGAGCAGGCGGGACTACGACCTTCTCTGATGGTAGATTGCAGTCATGGTAATTCCAATAAAGATTACCGCCGTCAGCCTGCCGTGGCTGAATCCGTGATTGCACAAATCAAAGATGGCAATCGCTCAATCATTGGCTTGATGATTGAAAGTAATATTCACGAAGGCAACCAGTCTTCTGAACAGCCGCGCAGCGAAATGAAATACGGCGTATCCGTAACTGACGCCTGCATTAGCTGGGAAATGACGGATGCGCTGCTGCGTGAAATTAGCCAGGATTTAAACGGTCAGCTGTCGGCGCGTGTAGCATAAGAGGTTGGTTATGGTTGCTGAATTGACCGCATTACGCGATCAAATTGATGAAGTCGACAAGGCGCTGCTGGATTTACTGGCACGCCGCCTGGAGCTGGTTGCCGAAGTAGGTGAAGTAAAAAGCCGCTTTGGGCTGCCGATCTATGTGCCGGAACGGGAAGCCTCTATGCTGGCCTCTCGCCGGGCGGAAGCGGAAGCCCTGGGTGTGCCGCCGGACCTGATTGAAGATGTGCTACGCCGCGTTATGCGTGAGTCCTACTCCAGTGAGAACGACAAAGGGTTTAAAACGCTTTGTCCTTCTCTGCGGCCGGTGGTGATTGTCGGCGGCGGCGGTCAGATGGGGCGTCTGTTCGAAAAAATGCTCACCCTGTCAGGTTATCAGGTACGGATCCTGGAACAGCAGGACTGGGATCGCGCGCCGGAGATCGTCTCTGATGCCGGCATGGTGATCGTCAGCGTGCCGATCCACGTCACCGAGCAGGTGATCGCCAAACTACCGCATCTGCCGTCTGACTGCATCCTGGTGGATCTGGCTTCGGTGAAAAATGGTCCTTTACAGGCGATGCTGGCTGCACATGATGGCCCGGTGGTGGGGTTACACCCAATGTTTGGTCCGGACAGCGGCAGTCTGGCCAAGCAGGTCGTCGTTTGGTGTGACGGACGTCAGCCGGAAGCTTATCAGTGGTTTCTGGAACAGATTCAGGTATGGGGTGCGCGACTGCATCGGATCAGCGCCGTTGAACATGACCAGAACATGGCGTTTATTCAGGCACTGCGTCACTTTGCGACCTTTGCTTACGGTCTGCATTTAGCGGAAGAGAACGTTCAACTGGAGCAGCTGCTGGCGCTCTCTTCGCCGATTTACCGGCTTGAGCTGGCGATGGTTGGCCGTCTGTTTGCCCAGGATCCGCAGCTCTATGCCGATATTATTATGTCGTCTGAGAGCAACCTTGCGCTGATTAAACGCTACTACCAACGTTTTGGCGAGGCGATCGGTTTACTGGAGCAGGGCGATAAGCAAGCGTTTATCGACAGTTTCCGTAAGGTGGAGCATTGGTTTGGCGATTATGCGAAACGCTTCCAGAGTGAAAGCCGTACTTTGTTACGCCAGGCGAATGATAGCCGTCCTTAATTAAGATGCCGGATGGCGGCTTCGCCTTATCCGGCCTTCAAAAATCGTATGAACCGTAGGCCGGATAAGCGTAGCGCCATCCGGCATTGTCAAACGTTAGCTCGGATCGACTGGCACCACGTTCTCACTTGGATAGCACCCCAGTACTTTCATCGAACGCGTAATCTCACCCAGCTCTTTCAATGCTTTTTGCATCTGGGGCGACTCCAGGTTGGCCTGGATATCAAGATAAAACATCTCTTCCCACGGATTGCCGTGAATCGGGCGTGACTCCAGTTTAGTCATAATCAGATTATGGTTACGCAGTACCAGCAGCGCCTCAACCAGCGCACCGGCCTGTTGTCCTGTTGCCATCAGCAGCGTGGTTTTTGCCGGAACCTGGTCGGATACATTGATTGCTTTACGTGCCAGCACCACGAAACGGGTGATGTTTTGCGACTGGTTAGCCTCAATATGTTCGAGAACCTGCAATCCATACAGTACGCCTCCGGCTTCGCTCCCCAGGGCCGCCACGCGCGGTGAGTTAGCCTGCGCAACTTTTTCCATCGCCGCAGAGGTGCTTTCGGTGTACTCAATCTTCCAGTGCGGGTAGCGATTCAGGAACTTGCTGCACTGCTGGAACGGCTGCGGATGACTATATACCGTTTCAATGGTCTCAAGATCCGTTGTGCCAGACACCAGTACACAGTGGTCTATTGTAATGGTCATCTCGCCAACGATAGCCAGGCTGGTGTGCTGCAGCAGGTCGTAAACGTCGTTAATCCCACCGGAGCTGGTGTTTTCAATCGGAACTACAGCATAGTCAGCCTGTCCGGTTTCGACCTGATTAAAGATATCGGCAAATTTTGCGCAGCCGCTTTCAATAAATTGTTCAAAATGGCGGGCAGCGTACTGACGTGCTGCGAGGTGAGAATATGACCCTTTTGGCCCAAGGAAGGCCACGCGCGCGGAGTGTGGGTTAATTTTGTTCAGGTGCTGCTGGAGCAGTGCCTGTTGAGTCAGGACGGAGTCTTCGATGATGAGCTGGAACAGGCGAGTAATGTAGTGAGCATCAAGATGATGTGCTTTGCCAAGCTGAATGAGTCGGTCCAAAAGGTCACGTTCACGGTCGATATCACGAACCGGACGATGCGAAAGCAGTTTGGCTTTACCAACTTCTACGGCCAGTCCACGTCGCTCAGCCAGCAGGGCCAGTAATTTTTCATCCAGCGTGCTGATCTTATCGCGCAGCGCCAGCAATGGGTTTTCCGATGTCATAGTGTTGCCTTTCTTGTTATCAATAAAAAAGGCCTCCCCGTTGTGGGAGGCCTTATTGTTCGTCTTCGCATTCTTTATCACACGACGAAACGCCTCCCATTCAGGGGAAGGTAAAAAAGAATGCGAAGAAGAACGGGACAAGTTTCATGTAATTTTCCTTTGGCTACGTCAGTAAAGTACCCGTACTGTTTTCACCCTGTCAACAAAAAACGCGCCCGAAGGCGCGTTGGCGATACACTCAATGTAAGGGACTACTCTTCTTCTGCTTCGACGAAGTTGGCGTCTTTGACTGAAGTTGTTGCACGACGGGCTTCGCCTTTGTGCTGCACTTTATTGAGCTGCCGTTCCAGCTTGTTGATCAAATCGTTAATTGCGGTGTACATATCCTCGTGTTTTGCGCTGGCGACCAGATGTCCGTTCGGTGTATTGATGGTGGCATCAGCAATGAAACCCTGTGGCTCCTTAGACAGAATGATATGTGGATTAATCAGATGAGTTTGCCATTTTTCTAGTTTGGCGAGACGGTCTGCGACATGCTGGCGAATTGCCGGAGTAATTTCCATTTGTTTACTGGTAATGTTCATTGTCATAAATTTTACCTCTTGTCTTTCCCGTCTTGGTGATTCCAGCATACCGTTCCCAATGTCAAAATGTGTGATCTAAATCACATTATTTTGTCGCTTTTTGTCAAGAAAACCTTTTTGTGAGGCACCGCAGGAACAGGCGATTTTTTACTTGAGGAATACCTGAAAGCAGGCCATATTTGATGGGATGCGTTGGAGCTAAACCGCTTCAGTTGTGGCGTTAACGGATAAAAAAACGGCAGCCCTTGGGCTGCCGTTTTGCATTCTGAGGCAAATCAGGTATTGCTGCTGTTGGCGGCAATGATTTTCGCGACTTTTTCAGCCTGCGCATTCATCTGCATCTGGCGATAAGCGTTTTCCATCAACGGCAGGGCATTACGTGTTGCCTGGGTATCCGGGTAGTCGCGCAGCATGCCTTCCACACGGTTTACCACGGCAACCCATGCGCCGCGGGCAGTGTAGTATTCCGCAACGGAGTATTCATACTTCGCCAGCCGGTCTTTCAGGAACACCAGACGTTTGGTGGCGTCAGTGGTGTACTGGCTATTCGGATACCCACGCACCAGTTTGGAAAAGTCATTAAACGCAGCTCGGGCATGTTGTGGATCGCGATCGCTGCGATCAACACCAAAGAATCCTTGCAGTGCGCTATCATCCAACGCCATATTGGTCAGGCCACGCATATACATGACATAATCAATGTTAGGGTGTGTCGGGTTAAGACGGATAAAACGATCGATAGCAGCCTGAGCAAGTGGCAGATCGGCGTTTTTGTAGTAGGCGTAGATGAGATCTAATTGCACCTGCTGAGAATACGGTCCAAATGGATAACGGTTATCCAACGCTTCCAATTGCGTTATTGCCTGTTTCCAGTTACCGTCCTGCAGCTTTTGCTGAGCAGTCGCGTAGATTTCATTTGGCGGATTATCGGGCACCTCTTCCTTTGAACCAGAGCAACCCGCCAAAAACAGGCTCAACGTGGCTGCTGCCACCAGATATTTCATGCGCGTCATGACGTTTTGACTTTCCTCAAAATGTAATACGGGAGATTCTCTGTTCCTGCTCCCGGTTAAGACCAGCTACAATAGCACACTATATTAAACGGCAAAGCCGTAAAACCCAACGTTAAACGAAGAAGCAGTTTATGGCACAACGAGTAGAACTCACCGCAACAGTCTCCGAAAATCAGCTCGGTCAACGCTTAGATCAGGCTTTGGCCGAATTGTTCCCTGATTATTCGCGATCGCGCATAAAAGAATGGATCCTCGACCAGCGCGTACTGGTAAATGACCAACTTTGCGATAAACCGAAAGAAAAAGTGTTGGGTGGAGAGCGTGTCTCCATCAACGCAGAAATTGATGAAGAGGTTCGTTTTGAACCTCAGGATATCCCACTGGATATCGTTTATGAAGATGACGACATTCTTGTCATCAACAAACCCCGTGACCTTGTAGTGCATCCGGGCGCCGGGAATCCCGATGGCACGGTATTGAATGCGTTACTGCATTACTACCCGCCAATCGCGGATGTTCCTCGTGCTGGTATCGTGCACCGTCTGGATAAAGACACGACCGGATTAATGGTGGTGGCAAAAACGGTTCCGGCGCAAACACGTTTGGTGGAGTCGTTGCAGCTGCGCGAAATTACCCGTGAGTACGAAGCCGTGGCGATTGGTCACATGACTGCTGGCGGAACCGTTGAGGAACCGATTAGCCGTCACCCGACCAAGCGTACGCACATGGCCGTACACCCAATGGGGAAACCGGCGGTAACGCACTATCGCATTATGGAACACTTCCGTGTGCACACGCGTCTGCGGTTGCGTCTGGAAACCGGACGTACGCACCAGATCCGCGTGCACATGGCACATATCACTCATCCTCTGGTGGGCGATCAGGTCTACGGTGGCCGTCCACGTCCACCGAAAGGCGCTTCTGACGAATTTATCTCCGTACTGCGTAAGTTCGACCGTCAGGCGCTGCATGCGACCATGCTGCGTTTGTATCACCCGATTTCCGGTATCGAAATGGAATGGCATGCGCCGATTCCACAAGATATGGTGCAATTGATTGAAGTGATGCGCGCTGATTTCGAAGAACACAAGGATGATATTGCCTGGCTATGAGTAAGCTAATTGTCCCGCAGTGGCCTATACCGCAAGGTGTCGCGGCGTGTAGTTCTACCCGTATTGGCGGAGTCAGTATGCCGCCTTACGATTCGCTGAATCTGGGCGCCCATTGCGGCGATAACCCGGAGCATGTTGAAGAGAACCGCAAACGACTGTTTGCTGCGGGCAATCTGCCGTCAAAGCCGGTCTGGCTGGAGCAGGTCCACGGTAAGGATGTCCTGAAACTGAACGGCGAGCCTTACGCCTCCAAACGTGCAGATGCGTCGTACAGCAACACGCCGGGCACCGTGTGTGCGGTGATGACCGCTGATTGTTTGCCGGTGTTGTTTTGCAATCGTGCCGGAACGGAAGTTGCTGCTGCCCATGCGGGTTGGCGCGGATTATGCGCCGGCGTGCTGGAAGAGACGGTGGCGTGTTTTGCCGACAAACCTGAAAACATTATTGCCTGGCTAGGCCCGGCGATAGGTCCAAACGCGTTTGAAGTTGGACCAGAAGTCCGCGAGGCGTTCATGACGAAAGATCCGCAAGCGGACCTTGCATTTGTGCCGCGCGGCGACAAGTATCTGGCGGATATCTACCAGCTTGCCCGTCAGCGCCTGGCCAATGTCGGCGTGGAGAATCTCTACGGTGGCGACCGTTGCACCTTCAGCGAAAGTGAGACGTTCTTCTCTTATCGTCGCGACAATACCACGGGTCGTATGGCAAGTTTTATTTGGCTGATATAACCTAAAGAATCAAGACGATCCGGTACGTGTAATTTTCTTTTCACATAATTCAGGTCATTCACCTTGAATAATTGAGGGATGACCTCATTTAATCTCCAGTAGCAATTTTGACCTGTTATGGGAGGAGTTATGCGTCTGGATCGTCTTACTAATAAATTCCAGCTTGCTCTTGCCGATGCCCAGTCACTCGCATTGGGGCACGACAATCAATTTATCGAACCACTTCATCTAATGAGCGCCTTGCTGAATCAGGAAGGGGGATCGGTACGTCCTTTATTAACGTCTGCTGGCATTAATGCTGGCCAGTTACGTACAGCCATTGACCAGGCGTTGAGCCGTTTGCCACAGGTAGAAGGTACCGGCGGCGATGTGCAGCCTTCTCAGGAACTGGTGCGTGTACTGAATCTTTGCGACAAGCTGGCGCAAAAACGTGGGGACAACTTTATTTCGTCAGAACTGTTCGTTCTGGCGGCGCTTGAGTCACGCGGTACGCTGACCGATTTATTAAAATCAGCAGGCGCGACGACCGCCAATATCACTCAGGCAATTGAACAAATGCGTGGAGGTGAAAGCGTGAATGACCAGGGGGCTGAAGACCAACGTCAGGCCTTGAAAAAATATACCGTTGATCTGACCGAACGTGCCGAACAGGGCAAACTCGATCCGGTCATCGGCCGTGATGAAGAAATTCGCCGTACCATTCAGGTGCTGCAACGTCGTACTAAAAATAACCCGGTGTTAATCGGTGAACCCGGTGTCGGTAAAACCGCCATCGTTGAAGGGCTGGCCCAACGCATCATCAATGGTGAAGTGCCGGAAGGCTTAAAAGGCCGTCGTGTACTGGCACTGGATATGGGCGCGCTGGTGGCTGGGGCCAAATATCGTGGCGAATTTGAAGAACGTTTAAAAGGTGTGCTGAACGATCTCTCGAAACAGGAAGGCAACGTCATTCTGTTTATCGACGAATTGCATACCATGGTTGGGGCGGGTAAAGCCGATGGCGCAATGGACGCCGGGAACATGCTGAAACCTGCGTTGGCCCGTGGGGAGCTGCACTGCGTAGGCGCAACAACGCTTGATGAATATCGCCAGTACATCGAAAAAGATGCGGCGCTGGAACGTCGTTTCCAGAAAGTGTTTGTGGCTGAACCTTCAGTGGAGGACACCATCGCAATCTTGCGTGGCCTGAAAGAACGTTATGAACTGCACCATCATGTGCAGATTACTGACCCGGCGATTGTTGCGGCAGCTACGCTGTCTCACCGCTATATTGCCGATCGTCAGTTGCCGGATAAAGCTATCGACCTTATTGACGAAGCGGCATCCAGCATTCGTATGCAGATTGACTCCAAGCCGGAGGAACTCGACAGAC
Source organism: Citrobacter sp. Cpo037 (assembly GCF_030332945.1). NCBI lineage: Bacteria > Pseudomonadati > Pseudomonadota > Gammaproteobacteria > Enterobacterales > Enterobacteriaceae > Citrobacter > Citrobacter sp. Cpo037. Next base: position 1,524 of record NZ_JAOWGW010000079.1, on the reverse strand, counting down.
TCGACCGCCGTATTATCCAGCTCAAACTGGAACAGCAGGCATTAATGAAAGAGTCTGATGAGGCAAGTAAAAAACGTCTCGATATGCTCAACGAAGAGCTGGACGACAAAGAACGCCAGTATTCTGAGTTAGAGGAAGAGTGGAAAGCTGAAAAAGCTTCCCTCTCGGGAACGCAAACTATCAAGGCTGAGCTGGAGCAGGCAAAAATCGCCATCGAACAGGCGCGCCGCGTTGGCGACCTGGCGCGGATGTCTGAACTGCAGTACGGCAAAATTCCTGAACTGGAAAAACAGCTGGAAGCAGCTACCCAGTCTGAAGGCAAAACCATGCGTCTGCTGCGTAATAAAGTCACGGATGCAGAAATTGCTGAGGTGCTGGCGCGCTGGACCGGGATCCCAGTTGCTCGCATGCTGGAAGGCGAACGGGAAAAACTATTGCGTATGGAGCAGGAGCTGCACAGCCGCGTGATTGGTCAGAACGAAGCGGTGGAAGCCGTTTCTAACGCCATCCGTCGTAGCCGTGCGGGCTTGTCCGATCCGAATCGTCCGATTGGTTCATTCCTGTTCCTTGGTCCAACCGGTGTCGGTAAAACCGAACTGTGCAAAGCGCTGGCAAACTTTATGTTCGACAGTGACGATGCAATGGTGCGTATCGATATGTCCGAGTTTATGGAGAAACACTCCGTGTCTCGTTTGGTCGGGGCACCTCCGGGATATGTCGGTTATGAAGAAGGTGGTTACCTGACGGAAGCAGTACGTCGTCGTCCTTACTCTGTCATCTTGTTGGATGAAGTGGAGAAGGCGCATCCGGATGTGTTCAACATTCTGCTGCAGGTGCTTGATGATGGTCGTCTGACTGACGGACAGGGGAGAACGGTCGACTTCCGTAATACGGTTGTCATTATGACCTCAAACCTGGGTTCCGATCTGATCCAGGAACGCTTCGGTGAGCTGGATTACGGCCATATGAAAGATATGGTGCTGGGCGTTGTGAGCAATAACTTCCGCCCGGAATTCATCAACCGTATAGATGAGGTTGTTGTGTTCCACCCGCTGGGTGAGCAGCATATTGCTTCTATTGCTCAGATCCAGTTGCAGCGTCTGTACAAACGTCTGGAAGAGCGTGGCTATGAAATCCATATTTCTGACGAGGCGCTTAAACTGCTGAGCGCGAATGGTTACGATCCGGTGTATGGCGCGCGTCCATTGAAACGTGCTATCCAGCAGCAGATCGAAAACCCGCTGGCGCAGCAAATTCTGTCTGGTGAACTGATTCCGGGCAAAACGATTCGTCTGGAAGTGAATGACGATCGCATAGTGGCAGTGCAGTAAGTCACAAAACAACAATAAACGGGCCCTGCGGGGCTCGTTTTTGTTTAAAATCCAGGCGGAAATGGACGTATTGATTGAAAAGTAATCGCTTGATAAGTTTTTTATATTTTTAACTTGTCAGCCTGAAATAACTCCCTATAATGCGCCTCCACTGACACGGAACAACGGATTACAAGCCGCCGGGTCAGCGGGG
>NZ_JAOWGW010000078.1:1327-9969 GCF_030332945.1 Citrobacter sp. Cpo037 | reverse complement strand
GGGGTCCGCTTGGAAAAAGGAAATTATCCTACGCTAAGCGCATTTTTTGCACAGATGGCTACCGACTGAACGTAACGTGTGAGTCATGATCAGAAATGTGTTAACTCTAGGAATTGACACGACTTACTGTTCGATGGGGAAATCATGTTTAGCTATCTCAAGGCTATGTATCATCAATCAAAAATTCAGGCTGAACTCAAGGCACAGATACATGAACAAACTACGGTTAATGCTATCTGTCATCACCCTGAATCAATCGAGATCATTGCGGTTTGTTCGACTGATGCGTATTACCGAAAACGTAAGGACGCTGCTTTTCTGACAACCTGTTCTGTGCTCATGCGTACTTTAAAAGATGAATCCGTACCGATGGTACTACGGAAAACAGCATGGCGATTATTGAACGAAAGATACCAACGAATTAAGTTAAATCAGGCTTATAGGATAGAAAATTTCTTGCTTTTTGCCGATTTTGAATATGCTCTCGAAGAACATGATGAACTAGCAGAGTAGTACTAGTGAGGCGATGAATACCGACAGTTAACGTGCATGTGACTTAAACGTCCGAAACCGACCGATTTCGGACACCGCTTACAGCACCTGTTCAAAACTTAGTGAAATTAGTTTCGTACATGCGTTATAATTCGTACATCCATTTCGTACACAAAATTACGCCATGTCACGAGTTTTTGCTTACTGCCGGGTCTCCACACTGGAACAGACCACTGAAAACCAGCGCCGAGAAATTGAAGCAGCCGGTTTTACCGTTAAACCCCAGCGCCTGATTGAGGAACAAATCAGCGGATCAGTGGCTGCCAGCGAACGCCCCGGTTTTGCCAGACTACTTGATCGCATGGAAAATGATGATGTGCTGATAGTGACCAAACTTGATCGCCTGGGCCGTGACGCAATGGACGTGCGAAAGACCGTAGAGCAGCTGGCAGCATCCGGTATTCGCGTACACTGCCTCGCGCTGGGTGGCGTGGACCTCACCAGCGCGGCCGGAAAGATGACCATGCAGGTCATTTCGGCTGTGGCTGAGTTTGAAAAGGACCTGCTGATTGAACGCACGCATTCCGGCCTGGCAAGGGCTAGGGCAGCAGGCAAACGGTTTGGCCGGCCGCCGGCGCTTAACCAGGAACAGCGGCAGGCAGCGCTTGAACAACTGAAAGCAGGTGCCAGTATCAGCGCCATTGCCCGCGGGTTTGGGACCTCACGACAAACCATCATGCGCCTGCGTGGCGATGCAGTCAGCCCGGAGTTACCAGATTGACATCCACCCCCGACACAATCCGCTGAAGGAATGGCAATTCTGTTCACCACATTTGCTAAGAGATCAGGACTTACTTTGTAATCTGGAAGTACATCGAAGTTGCAACAATAGTACACTATTGCGTGACGTAGATTCGTGATGTATAGTTACTGCAACTTATTTGTTTATAACTACCGTCAGGTACAAAATTATGTCTCCAGCACAAGCTAAACAAAAGCAGCATGAACGCTACGAAGCCGTAGCGGTGCAGGTTTTGCGTGGTCGTGCCGGTTACAAACCTGCCGTGAAAAGCCGCTTCAGTAAGTCAGCCAGTAGCAAATTCTCTCATACTATCGCTTTTGCCTGATCTGAATCGCCACGGGTTTAACAGACACCTCAGAGTCATTTAAGATGGCTTAAAGAGAGGTTGTTGATCGCGGTTATTCTGTTGCCAGCGTTGCAACACGTCTCGATATCACCACCCACAGCCTTTACGCCTGGATAAAGAAGTACGGTCCAGATTCTTCCACTAATAAAGAAGAGTCAGATGCTCAGGCCGAGATCCGCCGTCTCCAGAAAGAGCTGAAGCGGGTTACCGACGAACGGGACATATTAAAAAAAGCCGCGGCGTACTTCGCAAAGCTGTCCGACTGAGGTACGCCTTTATCCGTGACAACACCTGTTGCTGGCCTGTTCGCCTGCTCTGTCGGGTGCTGGATGTTCATCCCAGTGGTTTTTACGCCTGGCTTCAGCAGCCGCATTCACAACGCCATCAGGCAGACCTGAGACTGACAGGACAGATTAAACAGTTCTGGCTGGAATCGGGATGCGTCTATGGTTATCGCAAAATCCATCTGGATCTGCGGGACAGCGGGCAACAGTGCGGAGTGAACAGAGTCTGGCGACTGATGAAACGTGTCGGGATAAAGGCTCAGGTCGGATACCGGAGCCCGCGGGCACGTAAAGGCGAGGCCAGTATCGTGTCGCCCAACAGGCTCCAGCGACAGTTCAATCCGGATGCTCCGGATGAGAGTTGGGTAACGGACATAACCTACATCAGGACCCACGAAGGCTGGCTGTATCTTGCCGTGGTTGTTGATCTGTTCTCACGCAAAATTATCGGCTGGTCCATACAATCCCGGATGACAAAGGACATTGTCCTGAACGCACTGCTGATGGCTGTATGGCGGCGTAATCCCCAAAAACAGGTGCTGGTTCATTCGGATCAGGGCAGTCAGTACACAAGCCATGAGTGGCAGTCGTTCCTGAAATCACACGGCCTGGAGGGCAGCATGAGCCGTCGCGGTAACTGCCATGATAATGCGGTTGCAGAAAGCTTTTTCCAGTTGTTGAAACGTGAACGGATAAAGAAAAAAATCTACGGAACGCGGGAAGAAGCCCGCAGCGATATTTTTGATTACATCGAAATGTTTTATAACAGTAAGCGTCGGCATGGTTCTAGCGAACAGATGTCACCGACAGAATATGAAAACCAGTATTATCAACGGCTCGGAAGTGTCTAGATTATCCGTGGCGATTCACTTCAAGGCGGCAATAGACCAATTTTTTACTGTGACTCTTCCAGAGATCGCAGGCTCTTTGGCATCTCGAATTAATGATAATTTTCAGGTTCTCAAGCCTGCATCTTCAAGTTGATTCGGTATAGCAGTGGCATAAATCAGCATCGCCTGATGTTTCTGGTTCTATGCGAATTCACAGTGTGCTCATTGATTCGCAATTCACTCTGACAAGGAAATGACAATGAAAAAGGTTCTTCTCTCTGCAGCAATGGCAACCGCGTTTTTTGGCATGACTGCTGCCCATGCAGCTGATACCACTGTTGGCGGCGGCCAGGTTAATTTCTTCGGTAAAGTTACCGATGTATCCTGTACTGTTTCCGTTAACGGCCAGGGCAGCGATGCGAACGTTTACCTGTCTCCGGTAACCCTGACTGAAGTTAAAGCGGCAGAAGCGGATACTTACCTGAAACCGAAATCTTTCACCATTGACGTCTCTAACTGCCAGGCTGCTGATGACACTAAACAGGATGGCGTAAGCGTGAACTGGACCGGCGGTAACCTGCTGGCTGGCGCAACCGGCAAACAACAGGGCTACCTGGCGAACACCGAAGCTTCCGGTGCTCAGAACATCCAGCTGGTGCTGTCTACTGACAACGCTACCGCGCTGACCAACAAAATCATCCCGGGTGGCAGCACTCAGCCGAAAGCGACAGGCGACGCTTCCGCTGTAGCTGATGGCGCGCGTTTCACCTACTACGTAGGCTACGCCACCAGCGCGCCGACCAAGGTAACCACCGGTGTGGTTAACAGCTACGCGACTTACGAAATTACTTACCAGTAATTCCGTCAGAAAATAAAACTGCCCCGCGATGGGGCAGTTAATAACAATAATAAAGCGGCAATGTCCGCCGCTTGTATTTTTATTCTGAGGTCAGCATGAAGCGTATTGCCCTTTTTTTCTTTTTCATTTTTAGTTTTGCGGCCCATGCCAACAATATTATTGTTAACGGTACCCGCTTTATTTATCCAGGAAATGAAAAAGAAATAACGGTACAGCTTTCAAATAACGCCGACCGTCCGGCGCTGGCGCAGGCCTGGCTGGATAACGGCGATGCCGATGCCACACCGGATACCATTACCACCCCGTTTATTATCACCCCGCCGATTTCGCGCGTTGACGCCAAGAGCGGCCAGACGCTGCGTATTAAGCTCGGTAGCAGCGCCGGTCTGGCGAAAGATAAAGAGACGCTGTGGTGGCTGAATCTGCTGGAAATTCCGCCGGTGGTGGCCAATCAGAAAAATGAAGGCCAGAACGTGCTGCAGCTGGCGATCCGTTCGCGCTTTAAATTTATTTATCGTCCTGCCGGACTGGGCAACCGCGATGCGGCGGCCGAGAAGCTGACCCTGACCGCCAGCGGCAGTAGTCTCGCCATCAACAACCCGACGCCGTTCTACATTACCGTCAGCCGTATTTCCCGCGACGGCGGTAAAGCCCTGAACAGTAAAACCGTGATGCTGGCGCCGCAGTCCAGCCAGACGGTGGCGCTCTCCTCCGCCGTCAACCGCGGCGAAACCCTGACCGTTAACAACATTAATGACTATGGCGCCGATGTCGCAGTGAAAGTGGCCGTTAAATAAGGGAAAAGCTAATGAAGCAGAGGTCATTCTGCCCGGGAAGATTAAGCACCGCGATCGCCATCGCGCTGTGCTGCTTTCCGCCATTTTCCAGCGGACAGGAAAACCCGGGAACGATCTATCAATTTAACGATGGTTTTATCGTCGGCAGTCGCGAAAAGGTCGACCTGTCGCGCTTCTCGACCAGCGCTATCAGCGAGGGCGTCTACTCCCTTGATGTCTATACCAACGGCGAATGGAAAGGGCGCTACGACCTGAAAATCACCGCCGGTAAAGACGGCAAAATGGGCGTCTGCTATACCAAAGCGATGCTGATGCAGTATGGGATTTCGCCGGAAAAATTAAATCCGCAGCTCAGCGAAAAAGAGGGCTTCTGCGGACGCCTGCAGGAGTGGCGTCACGAAGATAACGTCAAAGACACGCTGATTCAGTCCTCCCTGAGACTGGATATTGCCGTACCGCAAATCTACGAAGATCAGCGCCTGAAAAACTTTGTCAGCCCGCAATTCTGGGATAAAGGCGTTGCGGCGCTGAATTTAGGCTGGATGGCCAACGCCTGGAACAGCCATATCTCCTCGGCCAACGGTTCCGATAACAGCAGCGCGTATCTTGGCGTTAACGCGGGCCTGTCGTGGGACGGCTGGCTGCTCAAGCATATCGGTAACCTGAACTGGCAGCAGCAGCAGGGGAAAGCGCACTGGAACAGCAACCAGACCTATCTGCAGCGGCCGATTCCGCAGATTAACTCGATAGTCAGCGGCGGGCAGATTTTTACCAACGGCGAGTTCTTTGACACCATCGGCCTGCGCGGGGTTAACCTGGCGACCGATGACAATATGTTTCCCGACGGCATGCGCTCCTACGCCCCTGAAATTCGCGGCGTGGCGCAAAGCAACGCCCTGGTGACGGTGCGCCAGGGCAGCAATATTATCTATCAGACCACGGTGCCGCCGGGGCCGTTTACCCTGCAGGATGTCTATCCTTCCGGCTACGGTAGCGACCTTGAAGTGTCGGTTAAAGAGGGCGATGGTTCGGTCGAGGTATTCAGCGTACCTTACGCCTCGGTAGCGCAGCTGCTGCGTCCGGGGATGACCCGCTACGCGCTCTCCGCCGGTAAAGTCGACGATAGTTCGCTGCGTAATAAACCGATGCTCTACCAGGGAACCTGGCAGCATGGTTTAAATAACCTGTTTACCGGCTATACCGGCGTCACCGGATTTGATGACTATCAGGCGTTCCTGCTGGGGACCGGGATGAACACCGGCATCGGCGCGCTCTCCTTCGACGTGACTCACTCGCGGCTGAAGAGCGATACCCTTGACGAGCACGGTCAAAGCTATCGCGCCACCTTTAACCGCATGTTTACCGAAACCCAGACCAGCATCGTGCTGGCGGCGTATCGCTACTCCACCAAAGGCTACTACAACCTGAACGACGCCCTCTACGCCGTCGATCAGGAGAAGAACTACAACAGCAACTACACCGTGTGGCGCCAGAAAAACGGGATGACCTTTACCGTCAACCAGAACCTGCCGGACGGCTGGGGCGGTTTTTATCTGAGCGGTCGGGTGGCGGATTACTGGAACCGTTCGGGGACGGAAAAGCAGTATCAGTTTAGTTACAACAACATGTACGGTCGGCTTTCGTGGTCGGTCAGCGCCCAGCGCGTCTATACCCCGGATAGTTCCGGCCACCGCCGCGACGATCGCGTGTCTCTCAACTTTAGCTACCCGCTGTGGTTCGGTGAAAACCGCACCGCTAACCTGACATCGAATACCGCGTTTAACAATTCGCGTTTCGCCAGCTCGCAGATTGGCGTCAACGGTTCGCTGGATAGCGAAAACAACCTTAACTACGGCGTGTCGACGACCACCGCCACTGGCGGCCAGCACGATGTGGCGCTGAACGGCAGTTACCGTACCCCGTGGACGACGCTGAACGGCAGCTATAGCCAGGGCGAAGGCTATCGCCAGAGCGGCGTGGGCGCCAGCGGGACGCTAATCGCGCATCAGCACGGCGTCGTATTCTCGCCGGAAACCGGCACTACTATGGCGCTGATCGAGGCGAAAGATGCCGCGGGCGCGATGTTGCCCGGTTCGCCGGGTACCCGCATCGACAGCAACGGCTACGCCATTCTGCCGTATCTGCGGCCTTACCGGATAAATTCCGTTGAAATTGACCCGAAAGGCAGCAATGACGATGTCGCCTTCGGCAGTACCGTGGCGCAGGTGGTGCCGTGGGAAGGGAGCGTGGTCAAGGTCTCCTTCGATACCACGCTGCAGAACAACATCACTCTGCGGGCGCGCCAGGCTAATGGCCTGCCGTTACCGTTTGCCGCCACGATATTCGGTCCGTCCGGGAAAGAGATCGGCGTGGTGGGGCAGGGCAGCATGATGTTTATCAGCGACGCCAGCGCGCCGAAGGCCACGGTTAAGTGGAGCGGCGGACAGTGCTCGGTGGAATTAAGTCAGGAAAAAACAAAGGAAACGCTATGTCGCTAATGAAAAAACTGACGCTTTTTATTGGCTTAATGGCGCTGGGGACAACGTCAGCATGGGCATCATGTTGGCAACCTAATAGTGCCTATGAAATTAATATGGATATGGGGCGCGTGGTTGTTAGCCCGGACTTACCAGTAGGGAGTGTCATTGCAACTAAAACATGGCCAATGCCGGATGATAATACGATTTATGTTAAATGTGATAGAATTACTACTCTGAAATTAGATGCGAAAATTGTTGCTGCTGGTTTGGTTCAGGGGGCCAATAAAGTCTATTCAACTGCAATTCCTGGAATTGGTTTACGTTTCTCACGTAAAGGGGAGATCAGTATGATCTACCCTGATAGTTATACCACGACAGGTTCCTCCTTTATACTCGCAGGTTCAACATTCACATTAGATATAATTAAGACCAGTACCACAACAGGGAGTGGAACCATAGCCAGTGGGCCGTATACAGAGTACGGACCAGAATTTACAATCCTTAAAACCAGCCTTAATGCTGATGCCATTACAATTGTTTCACCTTCTTGTACCATTTTAGGTGGCAAAAATATGAATGTCGATATAGGCACGATTAAACGAGCTGATTTAAAAGGGGTGGGGACCTGGGCTGGCGGTACACCATTTGATATTAAACTGGAGTGTAGTGGGGGAGTCAGTGTCAGTGGTTATGCAAATATTAACACCTCATTTTCTGGAACATTAGCTACAAATACATCAGCGAATCAAGGTGTTCTACTAAACGAAAAGACAGGAAATTCTGCTGCTAAGGGCGTTGGTGTGCAGGTTATAAAGGACAACACTCCTCTGGAATTCAACAAAAAATATAATATTGGTACATTACAAAACCAGGAAACTCGTTATATCACCCTGCCTCTCCATGCGCGCTTCTATCAATATGCGCCGACTACCAGTACCGGTGAAGTGGAGTCGCACCTGGTCTTTAACCTGACGTACGATTAATGCGGGAGGCGGGTATGAGTGATTCAGCAAAGTATAAAAATAGCACACGACTCATTCAGTTGGCCCTGATAAGCGGGACGCTTATTGCCTCCTCGGCGTGGGGATTCGAGACGAATTACGATCGTGGGCGGGTTGATTTTGCCGGACGGGTGACCGACATCTCCTGTAGCGTGGCGCTTAACGGCGGCAATAATGCAGGGAGTGGAAGCGTCTGGCTGGCGCCGGTCAGCCTGGCAGAAGTACACGATCGCGGGGCGGGGGCATTTATGAAACCACAGCCTTTCACGCTGGAACTCTCAAACTGCCAGCTTCGTCATGATGGCGGCGCGGCGGATAAAGATGAAGTTCGGATGGTGAATGTGCGCTGGATTGATGGGTTTATGGTTAATTCCGTCAGCAATGAAAACGCTGGTTATCTGGCGAATACGCGCGCGGATGGGGCCAGCCATATTTTCCTGGCGCTGTCGACTAACGACAATAATACTCTGGACAAGAGCAATAAAATTGTCCCGGCTGACCCGCAGCAAAACCGGGTGCCTCTGGTCGAAAAGGCGGTGGATGGCGGGATATTTACTTATTACATTGGCTACGTTACGCCAGCGCCGGAAAAAGCGACCAGCGGTCCGTTGACCAGCTGGGCGACCTGGGAGTTAGTTTATAATTGAGTGATTGATTGACTTTATTGCGCGGGTGATGCTGCCAACTTACTGATTTAGTGTATGATGGTGTTTTTGAGGTGCTCCAGTGGCTTCTGTTTCTATCAGCTGTC
>NZ_JAOWGW010000078.1:0-1267 GCF_030332945.1 Citrobacter sp. Cpo037 | reverse complement strand
TTTCCGCCATTTAAAAAACTCAGGCCGCAGTCGGTAACCTCGCGCATACAGCCGGGCAGTGACGTCATCGTCTGCGCGGAGGAGCTGCATGACAAAGTCATCGGGCATTATCTGAACATAAAACACTATCAATAAGTTGGAGTCATTACCTGCAAGTTCCATTCAATAACACATGATAATAAATTTACATTTATTTACATAAATTCACTTTGTGCATACATTTTGGTCATGTAATAGTGAAACAGCACTTTATGTTAAAATTTATAAGAGGGATTTTTATGTCAAATATCAGAGAATTGAGTTTTGATGAAATTGCATTAGTCAGTGGTGGCAACGCAAACAGTAATTATGAAGGAGGCGGAAGTCGTAGTCGTAACACCGGAGCCCGTAACTCACTGTGACGAAATGCACCGACACACATTTACAGTGACCCGAGCACAGTTAAATGTGCTAATGCTGTCTTTAGTGGAATGGTTGGTGGTGCCATTAAAGGTGGTCCTGTAGGAATGACCAGAGGAACTATTGGTGGGGCAGTTATCGGCCAGTGTCTCTCCGGTGGAGGAAATGGTAACGGAGGCGGAAACAGAGCTGGTTCCAGTAATTGTTCAGGAAGTAACGTCGGTGGTACCTGTAGTCGATAAGTAAGTATCAACGGAGGATACTGCAGTGTTTATTAAATTATTGTCTTTTATATTAAGTTTATTACTGGGTTTTGCGCTATTAAGTGGTTCCTCCATTATTGATTTGTCATGGTTTTCGTTGCCTGAGGAATTTTCAAAAATAGTAATTACATTGATCACCTTGTTTTCCACTGCTAAATTTACAGATATAGTTTTAGCAAAAATAATAACCTTCATAAAGTGATGTTTTGTAATGGATGAACGTTCGAGCCAGTTTAGATATAGTAAATACAGCGCTATTATTTTTCTTGCAGTGGTTATTATATCAACTATTGTAACATTATCGCCAACCTTTACACTGCGTTATGTTGGACTGGATATTGCATTTTTCATTGTGTTCATTACAGAGATTCTAATTTCAACTCTTGTTTACTTATTTTACCTAAAGGAATTTCCTGAGTGTAGAATAAAAATAAGAACAGACTCAGCTACAGTTAAATTTTCAGCCCTGTCATTCCTTATAATTATTCTGATACAGTTAGGGAAGGTGCGAATAAGCAGGTCATGTCTTCCCAAGCTGACTCGCTGATTAAAATTTCGCGGATCTGGGCCGATTTTTTTCCCGCAAACACATCGAATCAGCCTAT
>NZ_JAOWGW010000077.1:0-31453 GCF_030332945.1 Citrobacter sp. Cpo037 | reverse complement strand
GTAAGCGTCAAGTCACTGCCGCCTGTGATTCCAGTCCCGGGATCGCTAGCTTAGAGCTCCGTCTAATTTAGAAGGAGCTCTGTTTATGGAAAATGCTGCCAACTGGCGAACTGAATCGCGTACCGTCTATTCCAGTGACTTCAAACTTCGGATGGTCGAACTGGCTTCACGACCAGATGCCAACGTCGCACAACTGGCGCGGGAACATGGCGTTGATAATAATCTCATTTTTAAGTGGCTACGCCTCTGGCAGAGAGAGGGGCGAATCTCTCGTCGAATGCCTGCAACTATCGTGGGGCCGGTGGTACCTCAATCTCTTCCGGCTTCTCCGACTCTGTTGTCCGTCGACGTTATCAACGACCCGTTGCCCGCCGCAGAGAATGACACTCTGTGTACGTTCTCCTCCGCTCACGCCAGCGCCACTTCCTGTCATGTTGAGTTCCGCCACGGCAAAATGACGCTGGAGAACCCGTCGTCAGAGTTGCTGACTGTGCTGATCCGCGAACTGACCGGGAGGACACAATGATATCCCTCCCGTCAGGCACCCGCATCTGGCTGGTCGCCGGGGCCACGGATATGCGTAAATCCTTCAACGGGCTGGGCGAACAGATACACCACGTTCTGGATGAGGATCCCTTCTCCGGCCATCTGTTTATCTTCCGGGGACGCCGTGGCGATACCGTGAAAATACTTTGGGCTGATGCTGATGGTCTGTGCCTGTTTATCAAACGCCTGGAAGAGGGACAGTTCGTCTGGCCTGCTGTACGCGACGGCAAAATCGCGATCACCCGCTCACAACTTGCCATGCTCCTTGATAAGCTGGACTGGCGCCAGCCAAAAATATCCCGCCTTAACTCACTGACAATGTTGTAAAAAAATCATAACCGCATTATAAAAGCGGTTATGAATCACGACTATCTCGCCCGTATCGCTGCGCTGGAAGACGCGCTTCGCCAGAAAGACAGTCAGCTCAGTCTCGTTGCAGAGACTGAGTCGTTCCTGCGTTCTGCACTGGCCCGCGCAGAAGAGAAAATAGAGAACGAAGAGCGCGAGATAGAGCATCTGCGGGCACAGATAGAAAAACTGCGTCGAATGTTGTTCGGTACCCGCTCCGAAAAACTTCGCCGACAGGTTGAAGAAGCCGAAGCCCTGCTGAAACAGCAGGAGCAGCAAAGCGATCGCTACAACGGACGGGAAGACGATCCGCAGGTACCTCGCCAGTTACGTCAGTCCCGCCATCGTCGCCCGTTACCGGCACACCTTCCCCGCGAGATACATCGGCTGGATCCTGCGGAAACCAGCTGTCCGGAATGCGGCAGCGGTATGGCGTACCTCAGCGAAGTCAGCGTGGAGCAGCTGGAACTGGTCTCCAGCGCCCTGAAAGTGATCCGCACGGTCAGGGTGAAAAAGGCCTGCACCCGATGTGACTGTATCGTTGAAGCACCTGCGCCATCACGTCCCATCGATCGGGGTATCGCCGGGCCGGGTCTGCTGGCCCGCGTGTTAACGGCCAAATACTGCGAACACCTGCCGCTGTATCGCCAGTGCGAAATCTTTGCCCGTCAGGGCGTGGATCTGAGCCGGGCTCTGCTCTCCAACTGGGTGGATGCATGTTGCCGGTTAATGGCCCCGCTGGATGAGGCCCTTTACCACTACGTGATGGACTGCCACAAACTGCATACGGATGACACTCCGGTTCCGGTGCTTGCACCGGGCAGAAAGAAGACGAAAACCGGGCGTATCTGGACGTATGTACGTGACGACAGAAGCGCAGGTTCATCAGATCCGCCAGCGGCATGGTTCGCCTTCTCGCCAGACCGGCAGGGAAAACATCCTCAGCAACACCTTCGCCACTATCATGGTGTGCTGCAGGCGGATGCCTTCGCAGGCTACGATCGGTTGTTCAGTCCGGAACGTGAAGGAGGGCCGCTGACAGAAGCCGCATGTTGGGCCCATGCCCGCCGAAAAATCCATGATGTCTATATAAGCACTCACACAGCGACAGCGGAAGAAGCCCTGAAACGTATCGGTGAGCTGTACGCGATAGAAGAAGAAATACGCGGCCTCACGACAGAAGAGCGTCTGGCAGCCAGACAATCGCAAAGCAAACCACTGCTGGCATCGCTGCATGAATGGCTGGTAGAAAAAAATGAGACGCTGTCGAAAAAGTCCCGTCTGGGCGAAGCGTTCGCTTATGTCCTGAACCAGTGGGATGCGCTGTGCTACTACTGTGAAGATGGCCTGGCAGAGCCTGATAACAACGCTGCCGAACGAGCCCTTCGTGCCGTCTGTCTTGGGAAAAAGAATTTTATCTTCTTCGGCAGCGACCACGGTGGTGAGCGCGGAGCCCTGCTGTACGGACTGATCGGGACGTGCAGGCTGAATGGTATCGATCCGGAAGCCTACCTTCGCCATATCCTGAGCGTACTGCCGGAGTGGCCCAGCAACAAAGTGGCCGAACTGCTGCCATGGAACGTGGTTCTTACCGATAAATAACCGTCAATACGGCGCTCACTTAACGCTTACAAAAAGAGCGCATCAGGAAGAGAATATACAAAACCCGGGATCTAGCCCGGGCGGATATCTTCGATTACATTGAAGTGTTCTACAACCGGGCCCGGCGCCACAGTCACCTCGGCGGCGTCAGTCCGGAGGCCTTCGAACAGGCCTCGTGTGAGGACAGAATTTGTCTACGGGCGTGGGGTCAGTCCATTATTACCTTTAACTAATTATGCCAATTCAGACTCAAACGCTGCATCATTCGCTTCAGCCTCTGCGCCATCAATTAATGCCAAGACTCGGTCAAGAAAGCGTTGCGCTTCGTATACATCTGTTGCTTGCCGCAGATAATGAGGTATTCGTTCAACAAACTCGGAACGTGATAAAGGCTGATGTTCCAGCAAAGCCTCAAGCATTGCGGGCCGCAACAAACGACGATCAGCATCAACATTAGGAAGCTCAACCTCAATGACATGTGTGGCAAAATACTTAAGTTGCTCCTTAAGCCCCAAATTGGGCATAAGAGAATCAATTGAGTCAGACGCCACTTCAGCGCTTGACTCAATCGTTTCTACATATTCATAGGAAGGTACAACAACGTCTGGAGCCAATGTTTTAAGCTCATGGAGTTTACGGATAATCGGAGATAGAACCTCATCAGGATTACTGAACCAATCAGTGGACCAAATGCGGCTAATTCTCCAACCCAAACGCTCCAGAACCTCTTGACGCAAACGGTCACGATCACGAGCAGATTTAGCTGAGTGATAAGCCGCACCATCACACTCTATGCCCATTAAGTAACGGCCAGGACAACCTGGATCTTTCACAGCTAGATCAATAAAGAATCCTGCAACCCCTACCTGAGGTTCACACTCAAACCCAGCGTGATTGAGTGCTTCCATTACAGCAACCTCAAAGTCACTATCTGGAGCCCTGCCGGTATGCGTTGTGAGGGAATCTAGTTTGCCGCTTTCGGCAAACTGTAAAAAACCTTTCAACGAAATAACACCAAGTTTACTGGTTTCACTCGTCAATACATCTTCAGAACGCATTGAACTAAACACATGCATCCGTTTTTTTGATCGAGTGAAAAGCACATTCAAGCGACGCCAGCCAACATCGGAATTGATAGGTCCAAAGCGTTGATAAACCTTTCCACCATGCTCAGAAGGTCCATAGGTAAAGGAAATAAAGATTACATCACGCTCATCCCCTTGAACGTTCTCAAGGTTTTTCACAAAAAGTGGCTCTTCCATGGCATATAAGCCATCGATTGCATCGTTAAATTCAGGGCGATTTCGGCGCAATTCATCGATAGCGCGCTCAATTTGATCGCGTTGCTTGGAACTCATGGCCACTACCCCGAGTGACTCACCCGGCCGGTGTTGCGCATGATGAAGTACGGCCTCAGCAACTGCTTGGGCTTCTTCAATATTGTGTTGATTGGAGAACCGACCTTTTGACACATAGGTAAATTTAATCCCATACTCTGGAGACTCAGCATTTGGGGAAGGGAATATCACCAAATCACTGTTATAAAAATGGCGGTTAGAGTATGCAATCAACTTTTCATGTCGTGAACGATAGTGCCAACGCAAACGTCTCATAGGAAACAGTGGCAAAGCAGCATCCAAAATGCTGTCAGTATCACTTAAAGCCGCGGCATCATCGTCATCTTCTCCGTCGGCACTTCGATCAAAGAAACTGGTTGGTGGTAGCTGTTTCGGGTCACCAACGACCACTAGTTGCTTGCCCCTCGCGATGACACCCAATGCATCCTCTGGCTTCACCTGAGACGCTTCGTCCATCACCACCAGATCAAATTCCATTCGTCCAGGTTCTAGGTAATGAGCTGCTGACATTGGCCCCATCATGAAACAAGGTTTAATTGCAACCAGCGCATTACATGCACGGTTAACCAATTGCCTAATTGGAATATGTCTGGTTTTTTTACCCAACTCATTTTTGATCAAAGCTAGTTCTGTATATTCACTTTTCTTACCACCAGAATTCCCTTCTGGTATATTTCGGCAAGCAATTTTTGCTGCAATCCGCTGACGTTGTAATTCAATCAGTTTTTTGTCGTAATCTTTAAATGACTTCTGCAAAGCATTGCGCTGTGAGCCGGAAACTCTCATCAATTCAGGGTGGATGTGAATAACCTCCCGCGCCAGCTGGTCATGAATTGCTAATGCTAAACCCAATTCAACTTTTTCAATCGGGAGCGAGCCCGCAAGTACAGCACTCCAGATTCGCTGCAATCCATTTTCATGCATCTGCTCGTAACAACGAATAAAGTTAACCCACCCGTTCAACCAACGGGGTTGCTGTATTGCTCTTTCGTTGCGCTCGATTAATGTATTAAGAGAACCATCAGTCGACTTGAGCCACTGACTCCGCTCTAACTTTGTTTCTAGCGCATATAACTCAGCATTTTTAATCTGTTCATTCCATTTCGAAACTATTTCCCCACCATCACGACATAGTAAATCGTAATCACTACCACTAGCCAAATGTCTGATCTGGGTAGCCAAGGATACGCAATTTATCTTATCAACCAGTTGCTCGGCAAAATTCAGCGTGTCGTTAATAGTGTCTAACGTCAGTTGATTATTTTTATACGCACCGCAAGCCAATGGGGTTAATTGTAAAAACGCCCCTAACTGTAACGAGTCATTTTCAAGGGATATCTGAAGATCGTTTATGTTTTGCAAAATCTCGGAGGAATGAGTCATCTGCTCTAATGATATATCTGGATTGATAAACCATCCCTGCAAGGCAATGAGAGTATTCCGCACCTGTCGGTAAGATTGCATCAATACACCTTGCTCACCTAACCAAGATGCATGTTCTTCCAACAAGCTAGAAATACGCGGTAATAACTTAGCCTCGTGCTCGACCCGTTTAACCAAAGTCATTAATCTTGAGCTAATCTGCGATTTCTCGATTAAATGCACACCTTTGATAATCTCACCATCTAGGTTAAATAATCCAGAGCCTATCGCAACTCGCTTTCCAAAACCTATCCCGTAACAAGCTCGGACCTTCTTGTACCAATCACGCAATAACATGAGTTGTTCACAGTCGGTGTCCAACCCTCGGAATGCATTACCAAGTTGATTACCAAAGTCACTTTGTTCAAACCGTTGTAACAGCTCCGAATACTTGAGCAAATCAGCTGAGCAGCGTTTTAACTCAGCAAACTTAGTGTCAGGCTTACGAGATTGCGCCATGAGCAGTGCCTTGGCACTACGCCAATCACTCTTAAACCATGCAAATAATCCCCCTTGCTGGATAACAGCAACGGCATGCGCGAGCATCTCTTGGGAAGGCAACTGGTCCAATTGATACAAAGTAGATAGACCATCTCTTAAAGGACGCAATGTTTCGATTTGACACATTAAGTCGCGCAATACTGCATCGATATCATCATCATCAAAAAGAGGATCTCGAACTCTAATAAGCTCAGTCGGTAAAGCACCCAGAATCGACAACAACTCAGAGCAGAATAGCAATCCAGCTTGCGAATCATCGATATACGAAGCAATACCATCTGGCAAAGCATTTTTGAAATCGTTTAATTGCGCATAAATAGATGATAACTCATCATGAATTGATTGGATGGATTCAAGCCACCTGACCAAATCACGTAAAGTGAAATCCTCTGCTGCACCATATTTTTCCAGCTCTTCACGAGGAAAGTCACACGATTGTCCTTGTTCTAAAAGTCGTAGCTTTTGAGGCTCGATAACCTGGCTCAAGGCCACATAATGACCTTGTAGCAACTCGAACCTATCTAAATAGTGACGCACCCGTGCAATGGCATCGGGTGAATCTAGCTCACTAAGTGCTGGGAAATGCTCTGAACCACACAACACTGGAAGATTCGACTGATCTTCTACCAATTGCTCAATATATTGAAGCGTATTAAGGCTTTCGCCTTCTAACGCCCACTTATCTACATATTCTTGATAGCTATGTTGAAAGTCGATAATTGATGTCTGCCAAGTTTGTAGCAAATCGACTATACGAGCGCTGTCAAACAATTGAATTTGTGTGTTATTCACACCGCTCCAAGGGTGCTCATATATTTCTGCATTAGCCCCCACCTGCTCACGAACCTCTTTGTAGATGCGGCTAAACTCTACTATTTGGTCACGCAGCCGTAATTGGGTCACTTTATCCAACTGCTTCCCGGAAAGGTTTTCGATATGAAGTGCTGTTGCATCAATATCTAATTTGTGACGATAACGGGTTGCACCACTCAAAATCTGATGTATCGTTTTGCCTGTTTGCGCCCATTGGTTATTGATCAATGCGGCATATTCATTGAGCTGCTGCTTAAGATCTTCATAACGCAAAATCTGAGCATCAATCTCTTCCATAGTAGGCATGGTCGCCTGACTCACCAAGCGAGCATTAATATCATCCAGCACCTTGCGCTTATGAGTTTTATGACTGTGCAACTCTAAGCAAAATTGACCTAGCCCCGCACGATCCAAGCGACGTTTGACGACCTCCAGTGCAGCCATCTTCTCTGCCACAAACAGGACTTTCTTACCGTTGAGCAGAGCTGCTGCAATCAAGTTGGTGATCGTTTGTGATTTGCCACTACCAGGAGGGCCCTCAATGACTAAGTTTTGACCACGGATAGCATCGATCAACGCACTGTGCTGCGAGCTATCCGCATCATCGATTAGTGGAACCTTGTCATGAATATCAGGGTAACTATCGATGCAGTACTCATGCTGACCGAAGCCACCAGGTAAGCCGGAATTCTCTTGACCACAGCTCTGACTGGTGAAAAAGCGACGAATTACTTCATGAGACAATATATTGCGCTTGTCACAAGGCCAGCGGGCAGGATCGAGGTCAAGATACATCATCATCTTGCCAAAATTGAGCAAGCTAAGTGCACCATAACGTTTCACAGACCATTTAGGTTTGTGCTGCTCTACAACCTTCTTCACCGAAGCAAAATAAGACTCTGGAGTTTCCTCTTCATTGAACAAAGGAAGAGCAAGGCCAAAGTCAGCCTGAAGTTTTTCCTTCAAAGAGAGATTGGGCAAAATATCTTCACCCGTGTAATAAAGTTGAAACTTGTAAAGACCATCCTTCGGATCTAATTTTCCTCGTTCACATCTCACCGGAATTGTAAATAACGGTGCATAACGTGCCTTTTCAGAGGAATCGCTTTCATACCACTCAAGGAACCCTAACGCCAAATACAAGATGTTGGCGCCACTCTCCTCCAAAGCAGTTTGAGCCTTACCATAGATGGCGCGCAAACAAGCTTCCAGTTCATTTGGATAAAGCAGAGCCTGTATCCGATTATCGTCATGAGAGGGATTGGAAGAAGATATACTAATCTCATTCCCAGCCTTTGCCTGTCGTTCAAAATCCTCAAGCCCTTCATAGCCTGCTAAGCAGCACGCCTCCTTCAACGCTGACAAAGCTATACCTTGATTAACGTATTCAGAACGAATCCCTGTTAATTTTCCATTCTGGCCTTGGGCATATTGCAAGATAAACTGATGGGCTTTTTCCAGCAACTCTCTATCTGAATCAGAAACAACCGTTTTATGGCTATCTGGTAAATCAAAATCTGTAAGGATTCCTAAGACGTGCGCCCAATCCTTAGCGCTAGGATGAGCTCTTAACTGTATATCTTTACCATCTGGCCCAACTTTGAGATAGCCATGCTCTAACAGCTGCGCTCTAGTTGGATCGGGCACAGGAGCAAATTCCATCGGGATTTCCGAGCAAAGGGTTTCATAAAGCTGTTCTGGTAATTCATCAACAATACGTAGTGAAGACCCTTTTTGAGTGATAGGGAAATTCAAAAGTCGATTTCGAGACGTAAGGTCCAATAACTTCTTACGCATAGCCTCGAGGGAAGTCAGAATAAAATCTGAGCCTCCTTGATTGAGTTCCTCTGCTGTAGAGGTATCTACAGTCGACATAATGTTCTCCATTTCTTAGGGTCCACAAGTAAAACGTTTTATGCTGATGCATCACAAAAAGACCGCAGTAAACTGCTGCAAAGAAGAGGAGATTTTTAGTCTCCCCTTCTTTATCAATCAGATCATACAATCAACTTAACGCCCATTAGTTGATAGCAGCCAAATTTCATAAACAGATTCAATCCGTTATTGCTGAATTTGATTGGATAGTAAGACCTGCAACATATCTTGTTGATGCACAGCTATCTCATCTTCCAGCCAACGACCTTTATCTTTCATCAGCCGAATCATAGCAAGCAATTTAAGACTATCAGTCTGGTTATTGGCAAGGCTTGCTTCAAAGTGCTCCTGCTTCTGTTGCGGCTGGAAGTTACTCAAGCGCGAGTTCTTGCTGTGGCTGATAAGGCAAAGGTTGCCAAACGAATGGAGTGCACTCTGCTCAACCGGTTTATAGCCATCCATCGGATGCTGGGGTGAGAAGTGCTCCACCGAGCTGCGGAAAGTGAACTCAAAGGAGCCAGCAACTTTGTCGCTATTCCGATCTCGTACC
This sequence comes from Citrobacter sp. Cpo037, assembly GCF_030332945.1. Lineage (NCBI taxonomy): Bacteria > Pseudomonadati > Pseudomonadota > Gammaproteobacteria > Enterobacterales > Enterobacteriaceae > Citrobacter > Citrobacter sp. Cpo037. The sequence goes on along the minus strand of NZ_JAOWGW010000077.1, from coordinate 22,438 downwards.
CACAGCAGATAGTCGAGGAAGTTGAAGACAAAGTTGTTCTCGATATGACCGAAGCGAAGTTTGGATGTAATCACCTTGTGCCAACTCTCATCCACATTGATGGCGGGCAACAGGGCGTTATCAAGGTAGAGCATCTGGTAATAGGAAGCCCCTTCACCAGGCGCCAAAAAGCGCTGGAAGACAAAGCGGCGAGCCTGACTCTCCAGATAGGACAGATAAGCCCCGGCATCCACCGGTTGATCAGGGTGACAATTGTCGAACAGATATCTCAGTGCACCATTCAGCCAATGTTTGTAAACCAGGGTCGGGGTCGACACATGAAACGCCGACAGCAACATCAGGACCCGCCGGTTAACACCAGAGAAACCATTCTCATTTTCATCCTTGTCAAAGGTATTGATGTAACTGACGCTCTTTTCCGAATACCAGTGCAGCCGCTTCAGACTCCAACTATCCTTGCCATCGGCAAACTCGCGCTTGATGATGAACTGATCAAACAGATACTTGCTCTTTAACAGGCCATAGATAAAACGCTGAACTGCCGCTACTGGATCCGGTTGCCTTATCACTCGCAGCTCAAACTGATCGACCAGTTGTTTATCATCAAGCGGCACCCCCTCCGTATCACCCGGGTCGCGGCTCACGAGTCGCAGCACATGGAGCAAGAAGTTGGAGAAGTTGATGACGCTGTTAAAGCGCTCGGAGCCTGCGCTCTCCTCCTCCACCGTCTGCTCACCATCAAGCTTGTCATCCTGCAAAATGGCCAACAAGGTGCGCCCTTGGCTACCGGCAGCTGCACGGCTTTTATCGGCAGCGTCGGCCGTGTTTGGGGATCCTAGCAGATCAAGCAGATGGGCAAAGTCACGGGGCACAAACTGACCCCAGTCGCTCTCACCAAACAGACGGTGGCGCTCTTGCGGGGTAAAGCCGTACTGGATATAGCGCTCCATATTGGCGCAGGCATCCCATACCCGGGTCAGGATATGAATACTTTGGCGACGATGCTCTTCCTCGGGTATCTGGTTCAGCGTCTCCATCAGCCGCGCCTTGATCACTTCATGCTTTTCCAACTGCTCGCCGCGATTGTTCATCGCCTCGAAGAAGTGATTGAGATCGGTATCCTTGGGTACTTCGATACGAGAGATCTGCACATGCTTGAAGAGGTAGTCGCAAAAGGTCGTCAGTTTAGCCCCTACCAAACCAAGATCCGCCATTGCCTTGCCAATCAGCTCAAAACCGTTCACCAAACCTTCATTGAAGGTACTCCCCCGCAAATCGTAGGGGGCAACACCCTGCCATAAGCGCTCGAAGGTATGGCTCGATATCGGGCGACTCTCAAAAGCGAGGTTGATGGTCTGATACCAGCTCATATCCACCGAATCTATCGCGTGATGTTTGAGCCAATTGGCCAGCAGAGAGAGGGTAGTAAAGCGCTGCTGGCCATCGATTACCTCGAAACTGCCATCGTCCCGGGCAAACACCACCAGGGTGCCGATATAGTAGGTTTGCGGCCCCTTACCACTGACCAATTTTTGCTGATAATCCAGCACATCCTGCAGCAGCTGGGTGATCTCTCCCTCACCCCAGGCATAGTTGCGCTGGTACATGGGCACCAGATAGCGGGCGCGATCTTCAAGCAGTGCACGAATGGAAAAGGGGCGAACGCCTGCATCATTCATAATATTTCATCTCCCGAAACAGCCCGACCAGCTCATCTTCGGCACCATTGCGATTGTTCTTGTTCTCTCGACTGCTCATGCTAGGCAAAGGGAAGCCGTGCAGATCTCCCGGCAGACGAGCATCACGAATGGCACGGATCAGATTGTGCTCCAGCACATAGTTATCCATGGTTGCCAACTGCACTACCTGCTGGCGGATGCGGCAGCGATAGGCCCAGATAAAGCACTTCTCGATGGCCAGTGACAGCCCTTGGCTGCCGAACTTGTCGATATAGAAGATCAGGGCGCAGTCGAACATGGCCCGCACATAACGATCCCCGGTGCGGTGGCGACGCTCGTAGCTGCCCAGGGTCGATAGCACCTTGCTGGCCATCGGTGTCAGCGTTTCGCCGAGCAGGGTGGCAGATTGCGCCTTGCCGGAATCAGACTCCTCGGCCACGATGGCGGCCACCCGCGTCTGGTAGTACTCGGCCATCTCGAAAAAGCGCCGACCATTGATGATCATCTGGTCGAGATGAAAGGGAAACGTCATGTACTGGCCGTCAATCTTGCGCTGGTACTGGCGGTTGTACTCATCGACAAAGTGGTGGGCGATGCGCAACGACTCCACGTAAGGATAATGCCCTACCCGATCTAGGTTGACCCCCTTGAAGAGATCCACCTCCCCCTTGCCAAAGTAGCGGGCCGACTTGCCCTCGGCCCACTGGCGTACCCGATAGAGATAGAGGGCGAACAGATTGGCCAGCTCGTCGCTTGGCAGGCGCTCCCAATGGGCGACCGCCTCGGCCTTGAGATTGGCCTCATGACCGGCAAACTCGCGCAGGTGAAATGCCTTGAGCAGATCGTGAGGAGCCAGATCGCGCCCCCGGGCATTTTGCGAATCGAAGAACTGGAACGCCTCCGAGATATCCTGCAGTACAAAGCAGACCACCTGACAGCGGTTGAGCAGAAAGTCAATTTGCTGCTCGTCAAACTCAGGGCGGGCCACCAGCCGACGCAACTCCAGATAGTTGCGTCTGAGGTTGAACTCCGAATCCCGGCTGGGGAAGCGCTGGCGCTGCATAAACGCATCGATAGGTCCACGCAAGACCTGCAATTGCTCACGCAGATCCTGACGTTGAAACCGGATACTCTTCTCTTTGCCACTGCGATTTTCGTTATCCAGCACCTCGATCAGCGCCTTGACGGTCAACATCAGGGTCAGGGTGCGTTGCTGACCATCGACGATATCAAGCATCTCGCCCTGCTCACTATCGGTGTGCTGATGAAACACCACCGAGCCCAGCCGGTAGGCGCTCTTGTCCTGATGGGTTGCCAAATCGGTAAAGAGATCCGAGATATTCTTGGAGCCCCAGCGGTAAGGTCGCTGATAGCTTGGGATGGCCAGTTGGGGAATGGCCAGCAACTGGCGTACCGACTGCACTTGATTATTAATGCTCTCCATCATGCCTCCTGCGGTATGAAGTGGTCAACAAAAACTGGCCACCGCGTTAGAGTTTTTCCAGTATCGGTTTTCTGATTCGTTTGGCGGTAACCCACCATTATATTCGTGCGGTCTTAGTGCGCTGTAATATCCAACGATATAGTCCGTTATTGCGTGAGCTGCATCGCTGAAGCTTACATAGCCCGTCGCCGGCACCCATTCGTTCTTCAGACTCCTGAAGAAGCGCTCCATTGGGCTGTTATCCCAGCAGTTTCCGCGCAGACGATGACGTCACTGCCCGGCTGTATGCGCGAGGTTACCGACTGCGGCCTGAGTTTTTTAAGTGACGTAAAATCGTGTTGAGGCCAACGCCATTCATGGCCATATCAATGATTTTCTGGTGCGTACCGGGTTGAGAAGCGGTGTAAGTGAACTGCAGTTGCCATGTTTTACGGCAGTGAGAGCAGAGATAGCGCTGATGTCCGGCAGTGCTTTTGCCGTTACGCACCACCCCGTCAGTAGCTGAACRGGAGGGACAGCTGATAGAAACAGAAGCCACTGGAGCACCTCAAAAACACCATCATACACTAAATCAGTAAGTTGGCAGCATCACCGACAAATGAGCCCATTGGAATAAGTTAGAAACTACATATCTGCCAACAACATCCCAGCCATACCATCCAGTCGCTTCTTAACCTTTTCCCAGCCCGGCATAACCTGCCCCATCAGACGGTAAAACTCCTCGCTGTGGTTGTGCTCAGCCACATGGCATAACTCATGTAGCAAAACATAATCGATACATTCTGAGGATGCCTTAACCAGCCATGGATTCAGGGTCAGACAGCCTTTTGCTGAACAGTTGCCCCATTGCGTTTGCATCGCCCGCAGACGTATCGGAGGACGCTCACTGACCCAAAGGGTCTGCGGAATCAGTAAATCAAGCCTGCGCTGAAAAACATCTCTGGCACGTTCCCGATACCATTCAGCCAGCAAGGCTTTAATCTTTTCTGCCGATTTGTGTCTGACAGTCACTTCCAGACGCCCACGCAACATTTTCACTCGTTGCGGCACAGTAGCGTCTTCTGTCACTTTCAACTGATATTGCTTACCGAGATAATAATGGCTTTCTCCGCTGACATACTGACGCGGAACAATGTGTATCTGTTGCTCCCTGAAATCACGCAGTTGCTGGTATATCCAGCGCCCACGTTTTTTCAGCGCAGACAATACCTCGTGCTCCGGTGTTTCAGGCGGTACAGAGGCCACAACCCGGCAGTCCGGATAAACCTTAATGAGCACCCTGCCCTTTACGACCTGACGCGGAACACACTGTACGACGATGACCTCATCACCATAGACAATGCGTAACGCTTTCATTGATGGCGATTCTTTTTCACTCATGATTTCATCAAACCAACGCGCAGTATCTGGATGATGGTTTCAACAATACGGTTAACCTGATTCATTCCGGCACCAATTTCCCGGCAGGCCGTAAACAGCAGTGGTAGCAGACTTGTCTTAACGACTTTCTCAATGTCCTGGGGGTTCAGGGAGTTTTCTGCCACCGCTTTGACGATAATGTTGTCCACTTCAAAAGCCAGCTTCGTCCACTTATCCTGCACCTGAACGTCGTTTACCGCAAAAACCTCAGGTAGCTCTTTTTTAAATACACCGTAATACGCCTGAGCATGCTTGTTTACCGCCAGTGCATCCGGGATATCGCTGAGCTTACGGGCTTCAACCTGTTCTTCAAATTCACGGAACAAAAGGTACTGTTTCAGCGGATGGTCAAACAGTTTTTCAGCCTCTTCGATAGCCATACGCAGGAGTTTTGAAAATGCCTCCTGAGCATACGGGTCATCACGCAATTCCTGCTCAATCATCTTTGTCACACGGGTTTTAATGATGTCGGTTTCATTGCGGGTTTTATTGTTGTCCCACTCTTCGGGCTTTTCGCTCTTGCCCATTTTACCGACTTCATACACGCCATCCGGTTCACGAACTTCAACGCCGGTGACATGCTTATCCAGCAGTTTTTTCACCTGCTCAGCGTAGTCGTCATAATTGACCTGCTCTCCACTTACCTGCATCGCCCACTGGCGCAGGCTGGACATCTGTTTTACGGTTTCTTTATAGAGATTTCGGTCTTGTTCCGTAAAGCTCTTGTCGGTGAAGAAGGTAGCGGACTGCAGTGCCACTTTCAGGCATCCGGCAATGGCCGTTAACGCCTCGAAGAAATCATCACGGGTTTTCTGATGGATATCGACCATCTCTCCATCACGCTCTTCCATTTTAGGCACCAGTACTGCACGCAACTGCTCAGTATCATTTTTGTTTTTAACACCGGAAAATATGGCCCACAACTGGTTATACAGATGCGGCAGACGCTTGTATTCAGAGCTCATGGCGCTGTACAGCCCGTCAATATCCTTGATGTCGTATCCGCCCTGAGTTCGGGAAGCGAGATCCTGATATTTACCGATAGTCGTGTCCAGCTCAGCCAGAATGCCGCGATAATCAATCAGCAGGCCAAACTTTTTCAGTGGATGCAGTCGATTCACCCTGGCAATCGCCTGGATAAGGTTGTGGGACTTAAGCGGCTTGTCGATATACAGCACGGTATTTTTCGGTTCATCAAACCCGGTGAGCAGTTTATCAACGACGATCAGTAATTTGAGCTTATCATCAGTATCGAAACGACTGATGATGTTGCGGGTATACGCGGACTCATCCTGAGTGCCGACATTGTCCTTCCACCATGTCGTCACTTCCGGCAGTTTGCTTTCATCCACCTCGGTATTCCCTTCCCGGGTATCAGGCGGGCTGATAACTACAGCCGACTCAAACAACCCGGCTTCATCAAGATACTTTTTATATTTGATGGCGGAAATCTTGCTGTCACAGGCAAGTTGCCCTTTCAGCCCCTCATCAATATTCTTCGAGAAGTGTGTGGCGATATCGAGTGCGATCAGCCGGATGCGGTCATCTGCACTATAAACCTCACCTTTACGGGCATATTTACGCTTAAGGTCGGCTTTTTGCGCTTCGCTTAACCCATCGGTAATACGATCAAACCAGGCATCTATTGCCCGGTCGTTTACCTCAAGATCAGGAATACGCTCCTCGTAGAGCAGAGGCGTCACCGCCTGATCTTCTACCGCCCGCTGCATGGTATAAGCGTGGACAATCGGCCCGAATTTATTGGTGGTCTTATCTTCTTTCAGCAATGGCGTACCGGTAAATGCCACAAAGGCGGCGTTCGGCAGGGCCAGTTTCATTCGCACATGGTTCTCGCCACCCTGGCTGCGGTGTCCTTCATCAATCAGAACGATGATGTCGGGGCTGGTATTGACGCATTCAGGCAATTTTGTCGCTGAGTTAAATTTCTGGATAAGGGTAAAGATTATACGTTCTTTACCAGAGCCAATCTGCTGTGCCAGCTTCTGACCTGAGGTCGCCATCGCTTTGGCCTTATCATCCTTCCCGGCCAGTTCTCCACCAGAAGCGAAAGTACCGCTGAGCTGCCCTTCAAGATCGACACGGTCCGTCACCACCACAATGCGACACTGCTTCAGGCTGTCATGAAGGATCAGCGCCTTGCTGAGGAAAACCATGGTGTACGATTTACCTGACCCCGTGGTATGCCAGATCACCCCACCTTCCCTGCCCCCATCCGGTCTGCGGGTGCTTATGCGTTCCAGCAGTCTTTTAATCCCGAACACCTGCTGATAGCGGGCGACAATCTTTCCGGTCTTTTTATCAAACAGGGTGAAGAAGCGGGTCATCTCCAGCAGACGTTCCGGCGAAAGCAGGCTGATAAGCAGCTTATCCTGTCCACTGACGGCCAGTTCACCAGCGGCTACTAACTGTTGGTACCAGTCGAGATCGGCTGAAGGACGATGATCAAACAACGCATGAATTTGTTCAGTCGATAACTTATGGTTGCGCAGCGCATACATCTGCGCATCAGTAATATCTTCTTCGCGCCATGCCGCCCAGAATTTCATTGGTGTATGACAGGTACCGTAGCGCCCGTCATGCCCGTTAATCGACAGTAATATCTGGCTGTAAGCAAACAGCTGCGGGATTTCATCATTGAGCTGATTTCGGATACTCTGGGATATCCCTTCGTCAATGGTTGGCCCTTTCTTGCCGTGACCCGCCGGGCTTTTCGCTTCAATGACGGCCAGCGGGATACCATTCACAAAACACACAATATCCGGTCTGCGGGTTTCGACACCGCCTGACCGCAATACCGTAAATTCTTCGGTAAAATGGAACTGGTTATTTTCCGGATGTTCCCAGTCGATCAGCGCAATGGTGGGGTTCACCTTCTTGCCATCGACAAACTCCGTGACGGCGATACCGTAGAGCAGATGGTTATACATCCGCTCATTGGCTTTCAGCAGCCCTTCATTCAGCGCCGGAGAACAAACCTGCGATATCAGGTTATCCAGTGCCTTTTCCGATAACTGGCAAGTTTTACCGCCCGCCATAAAGGAACGCTTCGACAACGCCTCACGCAGAACCGGACGCAGCACCACCTCATCCTGTTTATAGCCCCGATAACCCATAATCTGTTTCGGGGGTAAAAACGTCCAGCCGAGGCTGGTCAGTAACGTCAGTGCCGGGATTTTGGCGCTGTATTCTTCCTGGAATTTAGGTTGGTAGTGCTTATCCACCCGGTAATCCTTCTTGGCTAAGAGGTGAAACTGTATGTCTGTACGGACATACTCAAAAATGAGCGAAGACTTATGATGAAAAGAACGGCGAGTCCCGGTAAAGGCGATCATACTTGGCCTGTTCTGTTTCACCCTTGTTTACATTACCAAATTTCTCCTGATGCGTCGTACAGCAGGAACCACAGGATGCACAAATAAATCGTCCTTCTGAACATTTTTCATGCAAATCTCTGGCGTCAATTATTTCGCTGCATTTGTAACCAATACAGTGATTAATGTAATACCCGATACCAAACTGTTCGCAGGAATGACTGGCACATTTAAAGACGGTCAGGCGATACGCGGCCTGGAAAGGTTGTTTCACAAATCCTTTCGACTTTGTATCCCAGACGCTGACTTCGACACGAGCATATTTCATATCTGGAACCATCAGCACCCCACAACTTCGGCAATGCAAGCGGGAATGTAATTCTCTGATACGGTTGAAATACCCAGCCAGTTTAATTGGGAAATCCCGCTTAGATGGTTCTCCTGCAACCATATAGGTCATGCCATAGTGCGCAAGCCAGTCATAAATAGTAAAGTCGATGTAATCCCGACTGAGCTCGGGTAGTACCTGCGGATCATGGCAGACTTTCGAACGACAAAGGTATTTTTTCTCTATCGTTCCATCAGACTGTTTTGCATTCCAGTGAAATGCTTCACAGGATAATTTTAAATTCCGGGAACGAATTTTCAATGAGCTACACTGTGGGAACAATTTGAAAACAGAAGGATGGCTTACCGGGATTTTACCCGACAACACTCCCTGCCATATCTCATGCAGAATAATACTCAGAACGGACTGTTCATCGTTACGCCCAATCAGCGGTAACAATTTACTCAGAATAAAGTATTCAGGGTCAGAAGAAAATTCAGCATTTGATTCAACATCATTAACAAAACTGAAATCTTTTCTGAACATCTTCTGTTTAATCAAATACGCACTGGTAAAAGGGCTAATCACGGAATGCTTGTAAAATTGCTCTCTCGATGAGAATTTCTGCTGATAGGCATCACGGACAAACGGTTTTATATCCATTTTATTTTTCGTGAAACTACGTCGAACAAAATTCTCTATATCATCATGCCGATGCTCAAGAATCCGCTCGCTACTTATACAATCGTAAAAAGCCAGGTAGAGAATAGCACTTATAGATATATGGCTGAGTAATTCATTGATGATGTCCGATGTTGAAGCCCCCTGGCAATCCGTAGCTGCAGAACACCTTTTCACCCAAACAGCGAACTGATCAATGTTATTATCGATAAATGACGAAGGCATGACCACAGGAGATATTTGTTGTGCGGTCAAATCATCAAAATTCTTATCAGAGGCGAAAAGTGCAAACTGGTTATCGTAGTTACGTGATTTTAAAAATAGCGGCAAGACTTTTGTAGCAGCTATATCACTGGTAACTAACCGAATTATAGCCCTTTCGCCAAAGGACTGAGTGAGGAAATTAATAACGCAGTCACGATAACGCCAACGAGCGAAATCAACGCCCTCCTCAATAATAGCGCGGAGATATTCAATAAGGAGCTCAGCCGTCTCCTCATCTGTTTTATCAAGAATGTGAACGTTAAAAGCCGTAGACTTACCATTTTTACCTATACCTTCCCTGAACAGCACCGGTGTATTGTCAGCAGGTGTATAGTTCCGGCTTATCTCATTCTTATGAAAAAACAGCTCATTACCATTCTCTGATAAGAGAAAGCCAAAGTTATTCTCCCGATCCGTTTTACTATTATAGCCTCCGAACCAGAGAACATTTCCCATGTACCACCGGGAACGATCCAGATTGTTCACTGCCATGAACAAGCCCCCTTCCGCTTTGTCAGTGCAGGCAGCACTTTTTAAATTTTTTACCGCTGCCACACTGACACGGGTCATTACGACCGGGCAGTTTTTCTGCCCCCTTCACGGGTACAGTCTGAGATGATGCCTCTGACATTCTCACCGACAACCAGTGCTGATAAAGCGCCAGTGCCGCAGGCTGAATGAGAGTAATACTCTGTTCAAATTGAACAGGTGACATTTTCTCAACCACTGGGAAGTTCTTTTCAATACCATGAAGGGCTATCGCCTCCAGCGAGGGACGTAAGGCCTCTGGCAAGGCTGACCAGTCATCCAGAGACCGGCCTTTCATATACCCGAAACACCACTCTTCGACGATGGTATATGTCTTCCCCTTCACCTCACGTCCATTGAAAATCGGTTCAAACTGTTCAGGGGCCTCATACAGGCAGCCAGCGATATCGTTCATATGCTGAAAACACAGCCCCACAAAACGCGTCATCTCTTTTTCAGTGGTCCAGCGAGGGTGGTAATCACCTCGCCCCCAGATAGCACTGAGCCAGGTATTAGGGGAAATCGTATTCGGGCCAGAGACAATCGCCGTCAGAAAGCCATCCAGCTCAGAGAAACAGAGCACAGAGTCATCATTGCCGTATTTCATCAACACCTCTTCCAGCCAGTCGATTTCCCGGTCAATCAGCGGCCCGCTTTTCGTCAGTTTCATTCGGCAACCGCCTCATCGACCTTAACACGACGTTTGCCAGTCAGTAGCTGTTGCATCAGGGCTTTTTTCTCATCTCTCAGGCAGGCGAGTTTTTTCTCAAGTGTGTAGATTTCGGCGTCGGCTGCGGACAGCACGGTGGCGATCTTTTGTTGCTCTTCGATACAGGGCAAATTAATGATATGCGTTTTAATGTTTCCGGTTATTTGTGGTTGACCGGAACCGGATATTAAATACTTCAGATCACTGCCATTCAGAGTATAGAATAGAAATTTTTTACTCACGTAGGAATAGTTATCCGTATTGATAACCATTGCATTTCCGGTAATCCACGATTTTGCTTGAGTCCAATTGACTATGCCGCATGTGCTACCCCGGCAAGTTACGGCTATTTGTTCAGTTTCGTGGTTAAACTCTTGATAAAATCCAATAACTCCATTTGCGCCATAAACTGGATACCCCGAATCAGACATCATAGACTGGGATATTGTTTTTGGTTGATAAACATCAGCTACATCTGAAAGAAGTTTTTTCTCCCATTTACCATTAAACCTCACCCCACTTTCATCCAGCAAGCGTTTCTTCCCAGTAAGCAATTGCTGCATCAGGGCTTTTTTCTGCTGCTGGCTGTTGGTGAGAAGCTTTTCCGTCACCGAAATAGCTTTATCCCAGGTAGACAGGATTTGGGCGATTTTCTTTTGTTCGAGGAAAGGCGGTAGATTGATCAATATCTCACCGCAATCTGGAACTCTCATATGAGCTACAGTACCGCCATTGCTAAAATCTTCAATTTGTTTCTGGCAGAAGGGACTTGATAACGAGTAGAACAAGAAATAGTTATCTGAAAGGCAGGTATCAGCTCGATACATCATCGTTCTTTGCCCGAGGAAAATACCTTCAGCATCTTGCAGGACACCAGCTTCTCCTACAGGTGCTTCACGTGTAAAGATGATATCACCTACTTGCGGTTTTCCGCGTCGAACCCATTGCAGGTAAGTGTCTTCAGTCACATATCTGACGTCTTCAGTATTAACCCTTCCATTACGTACATTCGTGGTACGAATCATCTTAAAGGGAGTTTCATAATCAACAACTGGAGCTGTTTTATTTACGCAATCGATTATAGACTCGCACACATCCTTAATCGGTACTCGTTTCCACCCCTTAGGCACCATAACCCAGCTCCTCCAGATAACCCGCCATCTGCGTTTCCAATTTCGCCAGTTCCGCTTTCAATTCCTCCCGCTCAGCACGAACGGCAAGTAAATCGATATCTTCTTCTTCTTCAAAGGTATCGACATAGCGCGGAATATTGAGGTTGTAATCGTTGTCCTGAATCTCCTTCAGGCTGGCAAGGTAGGCATATTTCTCGACGCTATCGCCATCACGGTAGGTCTTGACGATTTTCTCGATGTTTTCTGCGCTGAGCTGGTTCTGGTTTTTACCTGCCTTAAATTCACGGCTGGCGTCGATAAACAGCACCTTGTCATCCACTTTCTGCTTTTTAAAAATCAGAATTGCAGCAGGAATACCCGTACCGTAGAACAGTTTTTCAGGCAGGCCAATCACCGCATCGAGTAGGTTTTCATCAATCAGCTTCTGACGAATTTTGCCTTCGCTGGAGCCACGGAACAGCACACCGTGCGGCACCACTACGCCCATACGACCCGTTCCCGGTTTCAGGGTTTCGATCATATGCGAGATAAAGGCGTAATCCCCTTTAGTCTTCGGCGGTACACCGCGACGGAAACGCCCAAACTTATCATTCTCGGCCTCGTCATGGCCCCACTTATCCAGGCTGAACGGTGGGTTTGCGGTCACGATATCAAACAGCATCAGGTCGCCGTTTTTATCCAACAACTTCGGGTTACGAATGGTATCGCCCCACTCGATTTTGTGGTTATCTTCGCCGTGCAGGAACATGTTCATTTTCGCCAGCGACCACGTGGAGCCAATCGCTTCCTGACCGAACAACGCATAGTTGCGGCTATCATGTCCTGAGACAATTTTACGCCCGCACTTCATTAGCAACGAACCGGAACCACAGGCCGGGTCGCAGATTGTATCACCGGGTTGAGGATCAAGCAGTTCAGCGATGAGATCCGAAACTTCCGGTGGGGTATAGAATTCCCCGGCTTTCTGCCCACCGCTGGCAGCAAAGTTTTTGATCAGATATTCGTAAGCATTACCGATAACGTCCAGCGTACCGACACGGCTTGGCTTCAGGTTAAGATCTTCACCGGCAAAGTCTTCCAGCAACTGACGCAGGATGGTGTTCTTCTGTTTTTCTTCGCCCAGACGGTCAGTGTTAAACGAAATATCCTGGAAGACACTTTTCCCGGCATCTTTCAGTTTGGTGCCGTTGGCTTCTTCAATCGCATGCAGCGCCTGATCGATACGCTCACCGTTGCCCGGCTCATGACGTCGCTCGTACAACGCATAGAAACTGGCGCTTTTCGGCAACACGAAGCGCTCGTTCGCCATCATCGCTTCAATCAGTTCCGGCTCATCACCATATTGCACTTTATATTCGTCGTAGTGATCCTGCCAGACATCCGAAATGTACTTAAGGAATAGCATGGTAAGGATAAAGTCTTTATAGGTATCAGCACTGATGGTGCCACGGAACGTATCACACGCGGCCCACAGGGCTTTGTTGATCGTGTCCTGACTGATTTTGTCGTTCATGAATCATCCTGGTCTGAAGAAAAAGCTAGCGATGCAGGGCTTTGCATCTTAAAAATTGCGGTAAATGATACCGTAAGATGCCTCCCCTGACACGCCAATATCGCAGCATTCAGGTTTGCATCATCCCCGTAATATCGACATGAGACAGACTGACACAACCGGGCTCGTCACTCGCTAAAAACCAATTATCTTAGTAAGATAGCATCCATATTAGCCATGGTGTAAAACTGCCGTTGGGGTAATGATGATCCATATATCACCCATTCTGGTGTGTGAAGCTGACATCATCCATAATCGGCAACGTTGATGCCCTTTGATAGTAATGATGACCGTCAATGTGATTCCCCTGCTGACTGGAGGTCTCCGGATAGAATGAGTATTGCCAACTGCGCTATCGGCCCACTTTATGATGAGCAAATAAAAAAAACACTTATGTATGCTGACCATAAATTCAAGCGGCTAATGAATACACGAATGTCGTTACTCGAACATTTATCACCCCACTATGACTTATCTTCCATGTTCAGCTATGAGTTGGAGGGAAGAGTTTTTCGGATTAAATTGATCAAGCCTGAGATTAAATTATCTCGCCAGCAGTTGATCTTCTCCTCACTCTTTTTAGAGCAAGATTTTCTAAAAGAATATAAAAAACACATCTCAAATACTCTACAAAAAACAATCAAACAGTGCATTAAAAAATACAAACAAAAAATCAAAATCGAGCCTTCTATTTTAGATTACATATCAACGTCACCCCGCAATACGTCGAGTTATGTATTACATGAGATAGTTTTTGAATCTAAACATTGCGATGTAATTCGCAATATTAAAAATGATATATTGCTTGATGAACTAACGTTGAATGGGCGAATCACTAACATTTCCAAATACATTAAAAATAGTCGAGATAAAATCGTCGAACATATAGAGTTCTGCACTCATAAATTTGTCAATATAAGTCGTAAGAATCGCCACATTTTCAACACCACCACAATATCTGGCAGAAAACCTAACATCACTGGTGTTTTACTTTGCCTTTCAGAATTGATAAGCAACCTGCATATTTACCCAACTGAAATTAATAATATAAGAAATGCCATAATATTAAGCATTGTATACTCTGTACTTCAACATCTTCAATCCGGAAGAGAAACAGAAAAAACCAAAACCTCTCCAGCACTGGATTTTATCCCCACCATCATCGCACCTCATGTTTTCTACCTGGCGAAACGCGAAAAATCCTCTCAATATAAATACATTGAAAAAGAATACCTTCTCGGCCAGTTACTTATATTTTTGATGTATAAAACAGTTTACTACTCGATTCATAACATCAGGGTAAGCCATAAGCACTTCTATAACGATATAAAACCAAAATTAATGGCATTAAAAAAAGAAAGCTTATTAAGCACCAATTTCATGAAAAATCGAAGTGAGATTAGAGGTGAAGTCTTTGGTGATGTTGGTAGTATTGAGGCTGATTTAAGGGAAATCAGCACATTGATTCAGCGGCGGAAGGCATTATTTATTTCCTTTTAACTTCAAAACGATAAAAACAAATGAGAGACTGAATAAATATCAACCTCTCATATTGTTAATAAGTTTCAACTTTAATATCTGAGAAATCATTCTATCTGGGCCTTGTGGACATTAATCCTCCTGGCAACATACGACTCAAAGTTTCAGCCTTGTATAGTCATCATCAATAGTACAGGATTGGGTGCTGCTCGCATGTATCATTCTGGTATTAATACTGATCATAAGGGGTAACTTGTATGTAATTTAAAAACCATCATATCTCAAACCTCACAATGCTCATATTTTGACCATAAAAACTAACCGATTTACACCCGCCACACACCGTCATAACTTATTGTATTTAAATAGCTATAAGCCTCTAACTCACTGATTACACCATTAAATTCAAGCCATATCCTTACGCAGATTCAAGCTTGCCCCTGCTGCCATTCATGTTTTAGGATTACCTCGCTAACACGACATGCTACTTTTTAAATCAGTGCATTAATTCAAACGAGGATAAAATTATGTTCGAGAAAATGAAAAACAATGTACCCCGTGTACCGGGGAATTTAAAAAAACTTAACCAATACCAAAAAGACATTGATCACCTGTCTAAACTATTTTCTGAACAGCAATTACTGGAACTAATGACGACTACCGAATCCGATCAAATATTGCAAATGAAGCCTGCTGTAGATATTCTTCATGTACTATCTCCATCAGCATCTACTGCTAAGCATATCAATTTTTTTCAGCACGTCCCAGTGCTCGAACAATGGTTAAAAAATGAGTGCACTGCCTTTAATTTACTGGCAGTACATTTCTATTCACAGCAATCCCGTAAAAATGTAATTCCAAAAGAAATCTGTATGCTACTGGATGCATTTATTGAAACTGAACTTTCATCTGCGGTTAATGGTAATAATAATGCCGAACTCCTTTCTTGTTTTCAAAACACGCTGGATAAAATGTGCAATACACTAACATTTATAGACCACACAGTTACGGAACAATCAGATCAAGTAGCAATGCTTGATTTCAGCGCAAAAATGCATGAATATACTGTTGAAATCAGGACCTTTTTGAAGTCTGAATACTGGCTAAACAAACTACCTAAGGATATTAACATTCCAGCCATTGACCTATCCTGGCTTGTGTTTTGTTACTTTTGCTCTGAATATCTTTTTGTATTTATTCAAACAACACTCAATACAATGAAGGCAGGAAAAATCATTCGTGATAACTACCTTTATCATCCTAAAATGATTGCATTGATCATTTTATCTATGCTGCCTTATGAAGCCATTCATAACGATGGATCACTGAATAAGTTTAAAACGCCTTTAACCAGCCCTGATGAGTTCATAATCAAATCAATTTGCATTAAAGGTAAGCAAAACACTACGGGGTATAAAAAAGATATCGAACAATTGCTTCGTAAGACATATATCTACATTGCATTACTCTTAAACCCTGAGTGGGCACCATCTTCCAAGGAGTTGATTTCATTTTTATCAGGAAAGTCCACCGTGATAAGTGGTTCACTCAACTTCCAGTCAACCTCCAGTGGTCTGGGTGTTCAAACTAACAATATCACTCTTCTTAAGAATGAGGTTTACTTCGAAAAAATAGCGAACAAGATCATGAAACTGTAGTTTCTTAATATAATGGCGACATGGAATTGTGTTGCCATTATATCCGAATCAGCATTTTTCACCTGATGAACTGTGAAAGCTGTAACTGGCAGACTATAACCTCACATCGTATTTTTCCAGTGTCATTTACAGGAGAAATACGATGCCTATTCTGGATCTGCGTTTCAGCAACAAATCAATTCACCAACTTCCACATCCCCTCACGGGTTGTCAGGAATACCGTGATATTCAGTGCCAAAACCTGCGTGCACTGGTATATCCAAAACGGATCACGCTGGCCTTTCGCGCCACCATCAAAAATCAACGTATATATGAAACACTGGGTGAATTCCCTCATCTCTGCATTGAGGATGCCCGTCAGCATGTGATGAACCTGCTTGCCGATAAAAATCGCCTTGCTGTTCAGTCCCGTCGATTCACTGTGGAACAGGCCATCAATGACCTGTGGCTACCGGATTTGCAGTTGTATAAAAAGAGTCCTCAGTCAGAGTTGTCAAAACTCAACCTCTACGTTCGCCCGTTCTGGGGCAAGCGGCAACTTCGCGACATCACGGCAGGAGAACTAGAACAATATGCTGCTGGCTTACGGGAAAAATTACGTCCGTCAACAGTAAACCGTATCCTCGCAATATTGTCCAAAATATGCTCTCTGGCAGTACGTGCTGGATGGATCACACATTCCCCGATGTCACATGTCCGCTATCTGAAAGAAAATAACATTCGCTATCGCACACTATCACCGACAGAAATCCCGCGCTTTATTGACGCGGCAACAGCGCTGCAAACACCGGCAGCTGATTCTATATTGCTTGCTCTTTATACCGGGATGCGTATTGGAGAGGTATGTACCCTGAAATGGGAGTACTGGCACCCGGATATGCATCAACTCATACTGCCTGATACAAAGTCCGGACACCCTTTCACCTGCCCACTTGCACCTCCAGCCATTGCAGTTGTCCAGTGCCAGCAAGACCTGATGCTCAGCAAAACTTACATTTTTCCACAACTAACCGACAATGCCCGCCCTCTGGCATATCCGCGTGCAACCTTTGCCCGTATTTGTCGGGATGCCAACATTGATAACCTGCGGATGCATGACCTGCGCCGTACCTTTGCCACCCGGGTACTACAGGCGACCGGGGATATTGCAATCGCTTCCCATCTGCTAAATCACCATTCACTCACGGCGACCCGTCGCTACGCTTTTCACAATGCAGCGACATCGCACGCAGTGGTTTCTCAGGTCATAGAAAGTTATGACACAAAAATGAACCTATGATCTGTGATTCGTGATTGATGCAACACTCGTTTAAGGACGGTATTGTCATTGCATGCTTCTGCAGGGCCCTGCATTAAGCCATCAAAGAATGTGGATTGATATTAAATCCGCGTGGCTTCTTCTTCTCTAAAACCGGAGGTTTATGTATTTAACCATTAAGCAGTTTGCAGAAAGATTTAATCTTTCCGCATCCACGGTTGCGTCAGATATATCGCGCAACCCAGGAAAACTCCCGCCCTTCATCAGAATTGGGCGGGCTATACGATTCTCTCTTGATGATATTGTTGAGTGGGAAAATGCACATCGTCAAAACAAACTTAAAGGTGATATAAATGGTTACTAAGAACACAGCAAATAATGCTAATAATGCACTGAACATTCTTCCTGAAGCAGCAAACACAGCTGTAGACAACGATGAAAAATATCTGTCCTTTGCATTAGTTCTCGCTATCACGATTATGGACAACTTAGTAAAGCTCATCGGCACAGATGGCTTCGTACTTTATACCTACACCCTGCAGGACACGGCTACTGCTCGTGCTGTTTTTAATGAATTAGCCAGGCGTCTCAAAAATTTCAATCGTCAGGAGGAGGTCTACACCACCGATTACCTCACCTTTCGAATGAAATACATTTACGGTGTTACCCTGTTCGAACATGATAGTAAATCTATCCTTAACCTTTTTGATAAGAAGGGTTATCCGGTATTGAGTGAATCAGGAGAACCCGGTTCTCTTGATGATATGTATCTTGACATTCAAGCCCGATTACATGGCGGCTACGCCTCGAAAAAGTTTCTTCATTTACATGAACATTGTCTGTTATCTGCACACGTTACCCCGTCTGTGGAAAAGACGCAACGTGGTATCCTGATTAAAGCAGGCAGGAAACTCGTTTCCTTTATCTATGCAGATAATGAATCTCGCAAAAATGATATTTTCAAAGCTGTAGTAGACGTCATTAAATCCTGATTCATTATGCCGGGGGGGACAAACTCCCGGCATTTTTTCGGAGTTAACTATGAGCCATAATTTGCAGGACATCCTCGCTGCCGCCTCGGGGTATCAGTCCGTGACTTCAGAGCCAGCGCTCAATCTTAAAAGACCTAAAACGCTTGATGATTATCCTGTGATACCACCTGCATCAAAAAAAGTATCTGTTATTTCAAGTGACCTGACACTCCATATCGGTTTTGATACCGAATATGTTTTCAACCCTGAAACACGACAGAATGATATTCTGTCATATCAGAGTTATGTCGTCTTACCCGATAACACTGGTGTATCGAACATTATCTATCCACCTGACTCACAGAAAAAATCCCGGCTGTCTTTTAAGGACTTTCTCTGTCAAACGATTACACCGCTTCTTGAAACGGGTGTGATTACAAAATGGCCCGGTATTATTAATATATATGCGCATTTCATTCGTGCGGATATCGCCTCCTTTGCCAATTTCTGGTCAGACTACAAAATTCTTCTGAAAGGAATACGCGGTACTGTCAGCAGCTTCAAAAATCGTTACGGTATCGATTTTGATGAACAGCAGGAACGTCGCGTAAAGACTGAACAGATAATGTTTGACAAACGAACTTCCCCTCCGCGTTGCAGTAACGTAGCTTTCATCGATACACTGCTTATCACTCCCGGGGGTATGGGTCTGGCTGAATGTGGTGAATTACTGGGTCTTCCCAAACTCACCATTCCTGCACCTTATTCCATAACCAATATGCGTGAATATCTTCTGGGCGACAGAGCAGGGTTTGAAGCCTATGCTCTGCGGGATGCCGAGATTGCGGTTCGTTATGCTTTACAGGTTCGCAATTTTTGCGCCCGGGAGCTGATGATTGATCGTGTCCCCGCCACCATCGGGGCGATGGCAGTTTCACGGTTCACCAAAACACTGAAAGAAAACAATATGTCTCCTGAAGTCTGCCTTGGGACACACATTAAAACCCGTGAACTCTGGCTCACGGAGAAACAGGCATTCCGGACGATTAAAAACCCCGCCAGTGTTCCTTCAAGAGAGCTGTTTGAAACGTTCCCGATCAACTGTTACCACGGCGGACGCAATGAGTGTTTTATGATGGGGGTTACACCGTCTGATCACTGGTATGACTACGATCTGGCTGGAGCGTATACCACCGGGCTATTAGATATCCTCACACCCGATTACGGGAACATCCGCCTCAGTAAAAATCCGGACGATTACTGTGGGCATGTAATGGGATTTGCGCTTGTCACATTTCGGTTCCCGGAATCAGTTCCCTATCCCAGCCTGCCGGTTCGGACCGATCAATATGGGTTATTCTTTCCATTAAGTGGCGAATCATGGGCAACGGCACCTGAAATCGCACTTGCTCTGGCACTCGGGGCTGATATTACGATCCATAACGGGATCATCGTCCCCTGGCGCTGTGATACCTCCCCACATAACAGCGAATCAACATCGGTGTTTCTTCCCTTTGTTCAACAGGTCCGGGAGAACCGCAATCGCCATATTAAAGGTTCTCTGGAGGAGAAATTCTGGAAAGAAATTGGCAACTCGCTTTATGGCAAACTTGCTCAGGGGCTTCGCGCCAAAACCGCCTTTGATACTGCCCGTGGGGTAAACAGATCCCTCCCGCCATCATCGGTTACTCAGCCATTCTTTGCTGCGCATGTGACGGGATTTATCCGCGCCGTTGTCGGGGAACTCATGAATGCTTTGCCTTCTGATTCAACCGTTGTCAGCGTCACAACCGATGGCTTTTTGACAAATTGTTCACTTAACAAGATAAACATGAGCGGTCCACTGTCTTCCCGATTCCAGTCGCTGTGCGATATTGTTGATCCGGGCTCATCAATGTTGACATGCAAGCATGAGGTTAGCCAACTTATCGCCATGAAAACCCGGGGGCAGTTAACCTATAAAGCTATTCAGGGAAAACCTGTTGTTCATGCCAGGGCTGGCGTTAAACCTCCTGCCGATATTCCACGCAGTGACTATAACGACTATATGGTAGATCTTTACCTTAATCGTTTACCCGGTCAGACGTTATCCCGAAGTACGTTGATATCAACGCGTGAGA
Source organism: Citrobacter sp. Cpo037 (assembly GCF_030332945.1). Taxonomy (NCBI): domain Bacteria; kingdom Pseudomonadati; phylum Pseudomonadota; class Gammaproteobacteria; order Enterobacterales; family Enterobacteriaceae; genus Citrobacter; species Citrobacter sp. Cpo037. The sequence continues at coordinate 1,883 of NZ_JAOWGW010000077.1, read as the reverse complement.
TGTGGCTGTCGGAAAGCGATCTGGTATCCCGGGAACAGGATATTCGTCTTAATCTGGAATTCGATTTCAAACGCCAGCCCGTACAGCCCGCCATGAATGAAGGGCATTTACTGATGTCTTCCCGCCCGTGGGATAATATGGAAGAGGCTCTGCAGCAACGCTCCCTTTTCGACGACTGGCGGCAAACGCATACACTGAAGACCCTGGCTGACTGGGATGACTGGTGTGATTTTCTCTATTGCCGGACGGTGTTTTCTGATATGAAACTAAAAGTCGGAAGCAAACGTAGTGATGATATTTTAGTCAGACTATTTCTCCGGGCGCTGACTCAGTGCCAATGGGGGCTGATGCCGAAAGATAAAAAAAGTTATTCCTGTAAAGAGGTTGCTGAATGGCTGACGTCAGAAGGCTATTCAGTAACAGTGACTGATGTAAAAAATGCGGTAAGAGCAAAGATACCCCAAATGAAATTTGGCTCTGTAACACTGCGAATGAAGCGACTGATGGATATCATCGCCCGTAAATATCCGACATTCGGTCTTCCCGTGTGATAAAAGATAAATCGCCCCCAACTCCTTTAACAGAAGTTGGGGGCTTAATCACAGACAATCGGCATCAAAACAGTGAAATAACTGCCGTGCATCAGGATGACCATTTACATGATAGATCCTCATGGCATGACAGGTGATACTCTCGAGATTAGCCGCCAGCCTTTTCCCCATATTCACCAGTATACCATTTGGTATTTTACTGCTTGTGCTGTTTACCGTCAGAATAAAACAACGCGTTTCAACTCTGACCTCAATAAAATCATTTCCAAATAATGTACTCACAACCTGCTTGATTGTTTCTTCATAATCCGTCAAATCAATGATATCACGCCATCTCGCATTTACGAGTTGATACTTTCTGATATGTAAATACATAGAACCGCCTTTATGTTATTTCAACTAAAATGATGTTCTCCGACATTATGTAAATATTAGTGACCATTGTAATTGCTGATAACCTCTCATCACAGGCAGCAACCTTCGTCTCTTACGGTGCCCCTGTCTCTCTGACTTGATGGCAAAAGTGCATGGCCAAATATGCAGCAAAAACAGGTCATGCACAGGTCAGGATAATAATCATCACCCTGAACGTAAAAATACACATGAACAGGATAAGTCCACATGTTATTCGATCAGTCTACGTATGTTTTAGTATATTGATAATTAAAGATTTAATTTTTTTCTCCACCACGGTAAAAGTGGACTCATCTTGTCCGTTGCTTTGCTGAAAATATCCTTTTCGCTGGCGTTAACCGGTTAAACGAATGGGTAAGCACGATAAACTTGGATATCGACTCGGATTGATTTTAACTCGCCTGAACAATGGTGAATCACTAGCCGTCCGGGAGCTATCTGAGGAATTTAACGTTTGCGAAAAAACTATTCGTCGTGATCTTACTCAGCGCCTGTGCTATCTTAGTCTGATTCGACAAAATGGTCGCTATCGCCTGTCTAACGGTGTTCTCGGTCAACGCAGCAATGCTGATTTACGTCATTTCACGCGCATCCTGGGCATTGAAGGGCTGTTCCCTCGCTGGGATGACAGGCTACTGGGTATTTTATTGGGTAACACGAAAAACAACCAGTTTCTGATAAAACAACGCCCATACGAAAACTGCGGATCATTCATGTCAATACTGAATGTATTATCCGATGCCATCCTGTCACAGAAGAAAGTAAATTTTAATTACAAAGATAAAGAGTTTCGGGCTGTTGAGGCATACAGGCTGGTTAATGACAAAGGGTTGTGGTACCTAGGGAAGGTGCGAATAAGCAGGTCATTTCTTCCCAAGCTGACTCGCTGATTAAAATTTCGCGGATCTGGGCCGATTT
>NZ_JAOWGW010000076.1:65278-150080 GCF_030332945.1 Citrobacter sp. Cpo037 | reverse complement strand
TTCTTTAAGGTAAGGAGGTGATCCAACCGCAGGTTCCCCTACGGTTACCTTGTTACGACTTCACCCCAGTCATGAATCACAAAGTGGTAAGCGCCCTCCCGAAGGTTAAGCTACCTACTTCTTTTGCAACCCACTCCCATGGTGTGACGGGCGGTGTGTACAAGGCCCGGGAACGTATTCACCGTGGCATTCTGATCCACGATTACTAGCGATTCCGACTTCATGGAGTCGAGTTGCAGACTCCAATCCGGACTACGACATACTTTATGAGGTCCGCTTGCTCTCGCGAGGTCGCTTCTCTTTGTATATGCCATTGTAGCACGTGTGTAGCCCTACTCGTAAGGGCCATGATGACTTGACGTCATCCCCACCTTCCTCCAGTTTATCACTGGCAGTCTCCTTTGAGTTCCCGGCCTAACCGCTGGCAACAAAGGATAAGGGTTGCGCTCGTTGCGGGACTTAACCCAACATTTCACAACACGAGCTGACGACAGCCATGCAGCACCTGTCTCAGAGTTCCCGAAGGCACCAAAGCATCTCTGCTAAGTTCTCTGGATGTCAAGAGTAGGTAAGGTTCTTCGCGTTGCATCGAATTAAACCACATGCTCCACCGCTTGTGCGGGCCCCCGTCAATTCATTTGAGTTTTAACCTTGCGGCCGTACTCCCCAGGCGGTCGACTTAACGCGTTAGCTCCGGAAGCCACGCCTCAAGGGCACAACCTCCAAGTCGACATCGTTTACGGCGTGGACTACCAGGGTATCTAATCCTGTTTGCTCCCCACGCTTTCGCACCTGAGCGTCAGTCTTTGTCCAGGGGGCCGCCTTCGCCACCGGTATTCCTCCAGATCTCTACGCATTTCACCGCTACACCTGGAATTCTACCCCCCTCTACAAGACTCTAGCCTGCCAGTTTCGGATGCAGTTCCCAGGTTGAGCCCGGGGATTTCACATCCGACTTGACAGACCGCCTGCGTGCGCTTTACGCCCAGTAATTCCGATTAACGCTTGCACCCTCCGTATTACCGCGGCTGCTGGCACGGAGTTAGCCGGTGCTTCTTCTGCGAGTAACGTCAATTGCTGCGGTTATTAACCACAACACCTTCCTCCTCGCTGAAAGTACTTTACAACCCGAAGGCCTTCTTCATACACGCGGCATGGCTGCATCAGGCTTGCGCCCATTGTGCAATATTCCCCACTGCTGCCTCCCGTAGGAGTCTGGACCGTGTCTCAGTTCCAGTGTGGCTGGTCATCCTCTCAGACCAGCTAGGGATCGTCGCCTAGGTGAGCCGTTACCCCACCTACTAGCTAATCCCATCTGGGCACATCCGATGGCAAGAGGCCCGAAGGTCCCCCTCTTTGGTCTTGCGACGTTATGCGGTATTAGCTACCGTTTCCAGTAGTTATCCCCCTCCATCGGGCAGTTTCCCAGACATTACTCACCCGTCCGCCACTCGTCACCCAAGGAGCAAGCTCCTCTGTGCTACCGTTCGACTTGCATGTGTTAGGCCTGCCGCCAGCGTTCAATCTGAGCCATGATCAAACTCTTCAATTTAAAAGTTTGATGCTCAATGAATTAAACTTCGTAATGAATTACGTGTTCACTCGTTGAGACTTGGTATTCATTTTTCGTCTTGCGACGTTAAGAATCCGTATCTTCGAGTGCCCACACAGATTGTCTGATAAATTGTTAAAGAGCAGTTGCGACGCGCTTTAGCGCTCTGTCGCGAGGTGGCGTATATTACGCTTTCCTCTTTCAGAGTCAACCCTCATTTTCAGGTTTTTCTCTTCAACCGAACCGGCTGTTTGTGTGAAGTGATTCACATCCGCCGTGTCGATGGAGGCGCATTATAGGGAGTTTCCTGCGGCCCGCAACCCTTAAATGACAGAAAAATGACTGACTGCTGCATTCCACAGCAAAACCCCGCCTTATACCCATTTACGCACAGAGTTATCCACAATCGTAAGGAAATTATCTGTAAGCGTCCCTAAAAAGGGAGAGAATCGGTATGAAAACCTCTATATAGAAAGAAATTCACTCTACGCTATATAAAGAAGAAGGACTGACAACTTAAGCGCCATAATCCCTACCACCTTTGAATTACGCCCCCCATCAGGCAATAATACCCGTACAAACCGTGATTCCAGGACCGTGATGAGATACTCCCTGCAACGTACTGCTATACGTAAACGCCCGATGAAGCTTGGCACCACCGTGATCCTCATGGTTAGTGCAGTACTCTTCTCCGTGCTGCTTGTCGTTCATCTGATTTATTTCTCGCAGATCAGCAACATGACGCGCGATGCATTAGCGAGTAAAGCGCTTGCGGTCGCGCGAACGCTAGCCAACTCTCCGGAGATCCGCCAGGGACTAATGAAAAAGCCCGAGGAAAGCGGCATTCAGGCGATTGCCCAGGCGGTGAATAAGAGCAACGACTTTTTGTTCATCGTCGTCACTGATATGCAAAGCATTCGTTACTCCCATCCCGAAGCGCAGAGAATCGGTCAGCCATTTAAAGGCGATGACATATTGCTGGCCCTGCAGGGTAAAGAGAATGTCGCCATTAATCGCGGATTCCTGGCTAAAGCTCTACGTGTATTTACTCCTATCTATGACGAACATCACCGGCAGATTGGCGTCGTGTCGATCGGCCTTGAGCTAAGCCGGGTGACTGAGCAGATCAATAACAGCCGCGGCAGCATCATCTGGTCCATCTTATTTGGCGTGCTGGTTGGACTGCTCGGTACATGGGTATTTGTCAAAGTTCTCAAGCGCATTCTGTTTGGTCTGGAGCCTTATGAAATCTCCAATCTGTTCGAACAACGCCAGGCGATGCTGCACTCTATAAAGGAAGGTGTCATTGCCGTTGACGAATGCGGTGAGGTGACGCTGATTAACCAAGCGGCGCAGGAGCTGCTGGATTATCACAAATCACAAGATGATGCCCAGCTCTCCACACTCAGCCATGCGTGGTCACAGGTGGTCGATTTTTCACAGGTACTACATGACGGAACGCCGCGCCGCGATGAAGAGATCATGGTGAAGGATCGGCTACTCTTAATTAACACGGTCCCGGTACTCAGCAACGGTAAAATCATCGGTGCCATTTCAACCTTCAGAGATAAGACTGAAGTCCGAAAACTAATGCAACGTCTGGATGGTATGGTCAACTATGCCGACGCACTTCGTGAACGATCCCACGAATTCATGAATAAATTGCACGTGATTCTGGGATTATTGCATCTGAAAAGTTATAAGCAGCTTGAAAATTACATCCTGAAGACAGCAAACAATTATCAGGAAGAAATTGGCTCGCTGTTAGGAAAAATAAAATCACCGGTGATCGCAGGATTTTTACTCAGTAAGATTAATCGCACATCTGATTTAGGCCATAGTCTGGTCATTAGCAATGAAAGCCAGTTACCGGAAAATAGCAACGAAGATCAGGTGGCGGTGCTGATTACCGTTCTGGGGAATCTGATTGAAAACGCCCTGGAAGCGCTAGGTCAAGAACCTGGTGGTGAGATCAGCGTATCCTTGCATTATCGACACGGCTGGTTGCATTGCGAAGTGAATGACGATGGTCCGGGGATTGCCCCCGAAAACATTGAGCACATCTTTGAGAAGGGCGTTTCGTCAAAAGGAACCGAACGGGGCGTAGGTTTAGCGCTTGTTAAACAACAGGTTGAAAACGTTGGCGGCATTATATCCGTCGAGTCTGAACCTGGGATCTTCACCCAATTTTTTGTACAGTTACCGTGGAATGGTGAGAGGGCCAGCAGATGATCAATGTCTTAATTGTCGATGACGATGCAATGGTAGCGGAATTAAACCGCCGTTATGTCGCGCAACTCTCCGGTTTTCACTGCTGCGGCACAGCCTCCACGCTGGAGAAAGCAAAAGAGATAATCTTTCATAGCGGTCATCATATTGATCTGATTTTGCTAGATATTTATATGCAAAAAGAAAACGGTCTGGACCTGCTACCGGTTCTGCACAGCGAAGGTTGCAAGTGTGATGTCATCGTCATCTCTTCCGCCGCTGATGCCACCACCATCAAAGATTCACTTCACTACGGTGTTGTTGACTACCTGATCAAACCTTTCCAGGCTTCCCGGTTTGAAGAGGCGCTCACCGGCTGGCTACAGAAAAAAACTGAGATGGAAAAGCATCAGTACTATGAACAGTCTGAGCTTGACCAGTTGATTCACGGCAGCTCTTCCAATGAACAGGAAGCACGGCGCTTACCCAAAGGCTTAACGCCGCAAACGTTACGCACGTTATGCCAGTGGATTGATGAGCACCAGGATCAGGAGTTCTCCACGGATGAGCTGGCTAACGAGGTCAATATCTCACGCGTCTCTTGCCGTAAATACCTTATCTGGCTCGTCAATTGTCACATCTTATTTACCAGCATCCATTATGGCGTGACCGGCAGACCTGTTTATCGTTATCGCGTGCAGGCTGAACACTACTCATTGCTTAAACAATATTGCCAATAAATACACTTGGGATTATTTGTTATTTGAAAGTAACAATTATTAAAATAATGAAAAATCCCAATTTCACCAGCTGGAACTGTAAAATTATAAATTTGCGTTAGATCAAATATATTTGTATCCGACATGTTAAATGCATTATTTTAATATTGACAAACATCACACTGTTTTTAATTTCAAAATCGCTAACAAAAGTTAATTAAGTATTATCTAACTCGCAGAGTGTGTATTTTTACCCATAAAGGATTAGTCTGAAATTAACCAGACATACAAAATCTAGACTGGTAGCAATGGAGACCATGCTACGTACCATGGACACCGTACATTTTTGTGAGCAAATAAAAGTATCCGCACGCCGACCTCATCACATTATGAGATGGCGTGACTGTGATCACATAAATAATCTACTCACCCATTCTGTCGGTGGTTCACGTAATAGCGGAAAACGCAAAACAGATAAATTACAGCGTCAACCGCAGCTTTCCATGTTCAGCTCTGCTTCCCATCGCCTGAGGATTCTCTCCTCTGATCAAAGCCACAGAAAAAACCAAATATCGCCATAACTTTAAAAAAACATTCTAGCAAGACATTTGAACATTAATCGCAAATACGGATATATCGAATACTGACCATTTTTTGATGCTTATTCTGGCAAAAAAGAATGTGGCACAGATCCATTTTTCAAAAATTGACTGGGTTTTTCGCGAGGGTAAATAAAATGTTATTTAGTATACAACTTCTCATAATATTAATATGTTTGTTTTATGGTGCCAGAAAGGGCGGTATCGCGCTGGGTTTATTAGGCGGTATCGGCCTGGTCATTCTGGTTTTCGTTTTCCATCTCCAGCCGGGTAAACCACCTGTAGATGTAATGCTGGTTATTATTGCCGTGGTGGCCGCATCGGCAACCTTGCAAGCCTCCGGCGGCCTTGACGTTATGCTGCAAATCGCTGAAAAGCTGCTGCGCCGTAACCCAAAATACGTTTCCATCGTCGCACCTTTCGTTACCTGCACCCTGACGATTCTCTGCGGTACAGGGCACGTGGTATACACCATCCTGCCAATCATTTATGACGTTGCCATTAAGAACAATATTCGCCCGGAACGTCCGATGGCGGCGAGTTCTATCGGCGCGCAGATGGGGATTATCGCCAGCCCGGTTTCTGTAGCCGTTGTGTCACTGGTGGCAATGCTGGGTAACGTAACGTTTGAAGGCAAGCATCTCGAATTCCTCGACCTGCTCAGCATCACCATCCCGTCTACCCTGTTGGGTATCCTGGCGATCGGTATCTTCAGCTGGTTCCGTGGTAAGGATCTGGATAAAGATGAAGAGTTCCAGAAGTTCATTTCCGTACCTGAAAACCACAACTATGTGTATGGCGATACCGCCACGCTGTTAGACAAAAAGCTGCCGAAAAGCAACTGGCTGGCCATGTGGATCTTCCTGGCCGCTATCGCCGTTGTTGCCGTGCTTGGCGCGTTCTCTGAGCTGCGTCCTACCTTTAGCGGCAAACCGCTGTCAATGGTGCTGGTTATCCAGATGTTCATGCTGCTGACCGGTGCGCTGATTATTATCCTGACGAAGACCAATCCCGCTTCAATATCTAAAAACGAAGTCTTCCGTTCCGGTATGATCGCGATTGTGGCGGTGTACGGTATTGCCTGGATGGCCGAAACAATGTTCGGCGCGCACATGACAGAAATCGAAGGTGTGCTGGGCAATATGGTGAAAGAGTATCCGTGGGCCTATGCAATTGTTCTGCTGCTGGTATCCAAATTTGTAAACTCCCAGGCAGCGGCGCTGGCAGCGATTGTTCCGGTCGCGCTGGCAATCGGGGTTGATCCCGCGTACATCGTGGCTTCTGCTCCGGCATGTTACGGTTACTACATTCTGCCGACCTACCCGAGCGATCTGGCTGCTATCCAGTTTGACCGTTCCGGCACCACCCACATCGGCCGCTTCGTTATCAACCACAGCTTCATTCTGCCTGGCTTGATCGGCGTAAGCGTATCCTGTGTCTTTGGTTGGATCTTCGCCGCAATGTACGGTTTCCTGTAATCACAGTTCGCGTGCCGTCCACGTTGGTACGGCACGCCACCATGAAGACACAGAGAATTTTAAAATTCCTGAGAAAAATGAAAAGGCTGGAAGCAAATGTCAAAAGTTGAATTCACTTACCAGGCGGCTTTCCCACTGGGGGAAGACAAAACTGAGTACTACCTGCTGACATCCGAACACGTCAGCGTCGGCGAGTTTGAAGGCGAAACAATCCTGAAAGTAGCCCCTGAAGCACTTACGCTACTGGCCCAGCAAGCCTTCCACGATGCCTCCTTCATGCTCCGCCCAGAACACCAACAGCAAGTCGCCTCAATTCTCCATGATCCCGAAGCCAGCGAAAACGATAAGTACGTGGCACTGCAGTTCCTGAGAAACTCCGAAATCGCCGCCAAAGGCGTGTTGCCAACCTGCCAGGACACCGGTACGGCAATCATCATGGGTAAAAAAGGTCAGCGTGTTTGGACCGGCGGCGGCGATGAAGCGGCGCTCTCCAAAGGCGTATTTAATACCTATATCGAAGATAACCTGCGCTACTCGCAAAACGCGGCGCTGGATATGTACAAAGAAGTGAATACCGGCACCAACCTGCCCGCACAGATCGATCTGTACAGCGTGGACGGTGACGAATACAAATTCCTGTGCGTGGCCAAAGGCGGCGGCTCAGCCAACAAAACCTATCTGTATCAGGAAACCAAAGCGCTGCTGACTCCCGGCAAACTGAAAAACTTCCTGGTTGAGAAAATGCGTACGCTGGGTACCGCAGCTTGCCCGCCGTACCACATCGCATTCGTCATTGGCGGCACGTCAGCGGAAAGCACCCTTAAAACGGTGAAGCTGGCCAGCACACACTACTATGACGCGCTGCCGACTGAAGGCAATGCTCACGGCCAGGCGTTCCGCGATCTGCAACTGGAACAGGAACTACTGGAAGAAGCGCAAAAACTCGGCCTTGGCGCTCAGTTTGGCGGAAAATACTTCGCACACGATATCCGCGTGATCCGCCTGCCTCGCCACGGCGCGTCCTGCCCGGTTGGTATGGGCGTTTCTTGCTCCGCAGACCGTAACATCAAGGCCAAGATCAACCGCGAAGGGATCTGGGTTGAAAAACTGGAACATAACCCAGGTCAGTACATTCCAGAATCTCTGCGCCAGGCGGGCGAAGGCGAAGTGGTTAAAGTTGACCTTAACCGCCCAATGAAAGAGATCCTCGCCCAGCTCTCTCAGTACCCGGTTTCTACTCGTCTGTCACTGAGCGGTACTATCATTGTTGGTCGTGACATTGCCCACGCGAAGTTAAAAGAACGTATTGAGTCCGGCGAAGGTCTGCCGCAGTACGTGAAAGATCATCCGATCTACTACGCGGGTCCGGCCAAAACGCCTGCAGGCTACCCGTCCGGTTCTTTAGGTCCAACCACCGCGGGTCGTATGGACTCCTACGTTGACCTGTTGCAGTCTCACGGCGGCAGCATGATCATGCTGGCAAAAGGTAACCGTAGCCAGCAGGTGACTGACGCCTGCCACAAACACGGAGGGTTCTACTTGGGCAGCATCGGTGGACCGGCAGCGGTACTGGCGCAGCAGAGCATTAAGCATCTGGAATGCGTGGAATACCCGGAGCTGGGAATGGAAGCTATCTGGAAAATCGAAGTAGAAGATTTCCCGGCTTTCATCCTGGTCGATGACAAAGGCAACGATTTCTTCCAGCAAATCGTCAGCAAACAATGCGCTAACTGCGCGAAGTAACCCATTCGGCCCGGCACTGGACTGGCACTAAATTTTTGGCGTCAGTCCAGCGATCCCCCCGGGCCAACTTTATCCCCCCCATTTACTGGTATTGAATTTTTGCCGTTCACAGGGAATAGTGACCTTTTCCATTACGTGTGAATTCGCAATGCTCCGCACTCTGAACCCCACAATCTTGCGCACTGGCGCATTGATCCTGGCGCTGATTCTTATCTACACCGGTATCTCTGCCTCTGAGAAAATCACCTGGCTGATGGAAGTCACGCCAGTCATTATTGTCGTCCCGCTGTTGCTGGCTACCATGAAGCAGTACCCATTGACGCCGCTGCTTTATACGTTGATTTTCTTGCACGCCATCATTCTGATGGTAGGTGGGATGTATACCTACGCCAAAGTTCCCATTGGTTTTCAGGTTCAGGAATGGCTGGATCTCAGCCGTAACCCCTATGACAAGCTGGGCCATTTCTTCCAGGGGCTGGTACCAGCCCTGACGGCAAGAGAGATTTTAGTGCGCGGCAATATTGTCCGTGGTCGTAAGATGCTGTCATTTCTGGTCTGCTGCGTAGCGCTGGCGATTAGCGCAATGTATGAACTGATCGAATGGTGGGCGGCGCTGGCAATGGGACAAGGTGCGGATGACTTCCTTGGCACGCAGGGTGACCCGTGGGATACCCAGTCGGACATGTTCTGCGCCCTGCTCGGTGCGTTAACAACGGTCCTCGCGTTGGCGGGCTGGCACAATCGGCAGTTGAAAACGGCCGGAGAGCGCTAACGCTTCTCCGGCAATCTACGCTACCTACTACGATACTTGATAACCAGAATCGGCAAGGCGAACAACAGTGTCAGAAAGTTCGCCATGCTGACGGCAGTATCTTCAATCAATAATCCGTAAATCAGCCACAAAACCAGCCCGCACACAAACATCACATACATCAAACCGGAGATACCTTGCGTATTGCGGGTGGTAATAACCTTAATGGCTTGCGGCAAGAAAGAGAGCGTCGTCAGGCTGGCCGCCAAATATCCAATCAACGATTGCCATTCCATCGCTATGCCTTCACATCGCCTGGAGCCACTACCGCAATAGCCGGGATATCCGGTTGCTCATGGTGCTGCGGCACCTTGCGATACTTATCCAGTAAATGGATCTGGATCCTGCGCAGGGTGTCGCCATTCAGTCGATAAAAGCGGAAATACAGGACTAAGGTCACAACGAAAAAGAGTGCGGGTAGCGCTATCATAATAAACTGCATGCCAACGATGGTTTCGGCAGACTGCGCGACATTTGGCGCGTAATTAATCACCCCGAGTATCAATGCGATAAAGAAAGCGGCAAATGCTGACCCGCCTTTTACCACCATTGTCTGTACCGAATAAGCGATACTTTCACAACGAACATTAAGTTTGTATTCACCGTAATCAACGGTATCCGCCACCATAATGACCTGCAACACCCAGAAAAGCGCAGATCCAATATTTAGTAAAACACCAGCAATAACAATCAGTAAGATATTATGGAAATCTGCCAGCGCCATCACCAGTAGTACGCTACAGCTAAGCACCGGCAGCACCGATGCCCCAGCCCACAAGATCCGTCGTGACAACGCGCTTACCAACCGAGGAAAGAAAATCAGCGTCAGCAGGTTTGCCGCACCTGCGTAAGACATGTAGTACGGGAAGAGACTTGCATCGCCAATCACGTAGGTAAAATAGTAAATGGCAAAGCCAGCAATGATATTGGATGCAATATTGTAAGCCAGTGCCATACCTAACAGGCAGGTTAGCTGGTCATTTTTATAAATGAGCCCAACGATCGCTTTCAACCCAAGACGACTGCTGTCTGCCGTGGCCTCACTGTCTGACGAAAAAACCTCATGCACATTCCGTAGCGTCACAACGGTGGAAACGATAAAGAACGCGATGAGAATGAGCGTAAACATCTGAAAACCAAAACCACGATCGGCTCCGCCAACATAGCTCACAAAAGGTAGCGTCACGCCTGCGGTAACAAACCCGGCAAGGCTGGCGAAGAAACGCGGATACGGCACCAGTTGTTCACGCTCGCGTTTATCCAGTGTAATGGTTGGCACCAGTGACCAGAATGGAATATCCATAATGGTGTAGGTCATTCCCCATAATATATACGTCACGCAAACAAATACGACCTGCGCAGTACCCTCAAAAAGATGTGCGCTAAAAAGCAAAAACAGCACCAATGAGTTCGCCAGCGTACCGAGCAAGATCCAGGGTTTAAATTTTCCCCAGCGCGATCGGGTGGCGTTCACAATCCAGCCCATGATGGGATCGTTTACCGCATCCCAGATCCTTGCCGCCAGGAACAACGTTCCGACCAGCCCCACCGATAATCCCACCACGTCGGTGTAGTAATACATCAGGTACATGTACACAATTCCGATGGCGAAATCCTTACCAAACGCTCCAAATCCATAACTGAGTTTTGTTGTCAGAGATATGCTCATAGGGTATCGGGTCGTTGTTACCAGCGCCCGCCTTCTGTAAGAGGAAACGTCAGAGGTTAAACGCCGGATACAATGCCCGGCGTGATTGTGTATTAACGGTGCAGCCAGGCCGGCAGCCAGTCGCCGTGAGACGCGATCAGGTCGTCCACCAGCGCATAAATCTCTTCAATCCCCAGTACAGCGGCGGTATGCGGATCCATCATCGCCGCGTGATAAACGCGATCGCGATTCTCCATCAGGATGGCTTCCGTTAGCAGGGTCTGAACATTGATATTGGTTTGCATCATGGCCGCCAAATGTGACGGGAGAGTCCCGACTTTCGTTGGCTGAATACCATTCGCATCGACCAGACAAGCGACTTCAACGCAGCAGCCTTGCGGCAGGTTATCGATCAGATTGTCATTGCGAACGTTGCCATACACGACGCTCGGTTCACCGGTCCAGATAGCGTTCATGATAGTGCTGGCATATTCGCGCGACGGTTTAATGTCGATCCGCTCAGCCGTTTTGTACTCTTCCAGCTCTTTTTTCCAGTTCGCCAACTGTTCCACACAACGTTTCGGATATTCATCCAATGGCACCTTATAGCGCTCAATCAGATCTTCACGCCCCGGTTTGATAAACCACGGCGTATATTCAGCGAAGTGCTCCGACGATTCGGTGACGAAATACCCCAGTTTTTTGAACATTTCATAACGCACAATGTTCTGGCAACGGGTATTTCCGTGAATATTTGGTTTCGGCGCCTGACCGGATTCATAGGCCGCCAGCAGCTCCGGGTAGAGATTCACATAGGCACCGTCCGCCGTTTTGCGCTCCAGCTCCAGATAAAACGCCATATGGTTGATCCCGGCACTGCGATAGCGCAAAGAAGCAGGGTCGATGTTCAGATCGCGGGCCAACTCCTCCGCCGTCCCCTGCACCGAATGACACAACCCAACCTGCTTAATATGCGGATAACGTGCATACATTGCCCAGGTGTTCATTGCCATCGGGTTAACGTAGTTAAGCATCGTGGCCTGCGGACAGACTTCGGTCATATCCTCACAAATCTGCCATAAATGCGGGATGGTACGCAGCGCGCGCATGATGCCGCCCGGCCCCAGCGTGTCGGCAATCGTCTGCTCCAGACCATGGCGTTTACACACCGTAAAATCGGTGACGGTACAAGGTTCATAGCCGCCAATCTGGAAAGCGACCACTACAAAATCAGCATCCTGTAATGCTGCTTTTTGATCGGTATAGCAGGTGATTCGTCCAGACGCGCCCGCAGAATCCATCAACTTGCGCACAACAACGTGTGATTCTTCCAGACGCGTAGTATCGAGATCCATCAAGGCGATATGCGCAGATTTAAGCGCATCGCGGTGAAAGACATCCCCAAGAATATTTTTGACGAAAATCGTGGAACCGGCGCCGATAAAGGTAATTTTGGGTGCAGACATCATGACTCTCCAGAACATTAGTGAACACAGTCATGGTGGCACAGCGCATAGATGAAAACCTCCGACTTCCCTGCCGAGCATTCCCATAAACTCAGATCATCACTCTGCGCCCTATTGGATCTGAGTTTATGGGACAAAATTACCCAAAAAGCAGAGTATGCGGCCGCAAAATGTCGCTATGCTCAATGGTAACGGTCCAATTTGTGTCCTGATTCTCAGCCTTAATACGTGTTAAATGACATGATTCTGATAATTCAGGAAATGGAGCAACCATGAGTACATTACCGACATCGCCTCTCCCTCCCGATCCGCACATGTGCAGTAGCGATGAAGAACAAACCCGCAGCCCGCTATCGCTGTACTCAGAATATCAACGGATGGATATCGAGTTGCGCTCACCGCATGCTATGCCTGCCAGCCACTGGCATGGGCAGGTGGAGATCAATGTTCCGTTTGATGGTGACGTCGAGTACCTTATCAACAATGAAGTCGTGCAGATAAAACAGGGACACATCACGCTATTCTGGGCCTGTACACCGCATCAACTCACGCGTCCGGGCAGCTGCCAAAGTATGGCTATCTTCAATTTACCGATGCACCTTTTCCTCTCCTGGCCGCTGGATCGCGAGCTGATCAACCATGTTACCCATGGAATGGTCATCAAATCGCTGGCGTCGCAGCAGTTGAGCACCTTTGAGGTTCAGCGCTGGCAACAGGAACTGAGCAACCCGAACGAACAAATTCGCCAGCTCGCCATTGATGAAATTGGTCTGATGCTCAAACGGTTTAGCCTTTCCGGTTGGCAGCCTATCCTGGTCAATAAAACCTCGCGGACCCACAAAAACAGCGTGTCCCGGCACGCCCAGTTTTACGTCAGCCAAATGCTGAGCTTTATTGCCGACAACTACGATCAGGCGCTCACCATCAACGACGTCGCGGAACACGTGAAGCTCAACGCCAACTACGCGATGGGGATTTTCCAACGCGTAATGCAACTCACCCTGAAGCAGTACATTACGGCAATGCGGATCAATCACGTCCGCGCATTGCTCAGCGATACCGATAAAACCATTCTCGACGTTGCGTTGACCGCCGGATTCCGATCCAGCAGCCGTTTTTATGACACCTTCAGCAAGTTTGTCGGCATGTCGCCGCAGCAGTACCGCAAACTAAGCCAGCAGCATCGGCAAACAATCGCAGGTTGATATCATTCGGCAATATCAGTATCAGCCAAAAAAATATTCCCCCTGTCGATAAACGGCGGTGAAAAACCGCCAACAAGCAAACATAACACACTGTTTAAAAACAAATTAAACACAAATCAGGCTACTTTTCACCCGCTTTACAGCCCATTTTGACAGGATAATACTTGCCTGCGTCACATTCATACGGTGTGTCTGCAATTCATAGATTGCAACCTTTCCACAACCGGGTAAAAGATGATGAAAGTATTAATTGTTGAAAGTGAGTTTCTGCATCAGGACACCTGGGTCGGTAGCGCTGTCGAACGTCTGGCTGACGCATTAAGCCGCCAAAATGTTACCGTCATTAAGTCCACCTCATTCGACGATGGTTATGCAATCCTCGCCGCCAATGAAGCCATTGATTGTCTGATGTTCAGCTATCAAATGGAACAACAAGACGAGCACCTGAACGTCAGGCAATTGATCGGCAAGCTCCACGAGCGCCAGCAAAACGTTCCCGTTTTCCTGCTGGGCGATCGCGAAAAAGCCACCGCATCGCTGGATCGCGACCTGCTGGAGCTTGTCGATGAATTTGCCTGGATTCTGGAAGACACCGCAGACTTTATCGCCGGGCGCGCCGTTGCGGCAATGACCCGCTACCGCCAACAGCTTCTGCCACCGCTGTTCAGCGCGCTGATGAAGTACGGCGACATCCATGAATACTCCTGGGCAGCACCGGGTCACCAGGGCGGCGTCGGATTCACCAAAACGCCGGCCGGTCGTTTCTACCATGATTACTATGGTGAAAACTTATTCCGTAGCGACATGGGTATTGAACGTGCATCGCTCGGCTCGCTGCTGGATCATACCGGCGCGTTTGGCGAGAGCGAAAAATATGCCGCCCGCGTGTTTGGCGCTGACCGCTCCTGGTCTGTAGTGGTCGGGACTTCCGGCTCTAACCGCACCATCATGCAAGCTTGTATGACCGACAACGACGTCGTAGTGCTGGATCGTAACTGCCATAAATCCATCGAGCAGGGGCTTATCCTCACCGGGGCAAAACCGGTGTATATGGTGCCAAGCCGCAACCGGTACGGCATTATCGGGCCTATCTACCCGCAGGAAATGCAGCCTGAAACATTGCAG
Organism: Citrobacter sp. Cpo037; assembly: GCF_030332945.1. Lineage (NCBI taxonomy): Bacteria > Pseudomonadati > Pseudomonadota > Gammaproteobacteria > Enterobacterales > Enterobacteriaceae > Citrobacter > Citrobacter sp. Cpo037. The sequence continues at coordinate 135,526 of NZ_JAOWGW010000076.1, read as the reverse complement.
AAAAAGATCAGCGAAAGCCCGCTGACCAAAGGTAAAGCCGGGCAAAAACCGTCTTATAGCGTTGTGACCAACTGTACCTACGACGGTGTTTGCTACAACGCCAAAGAGGCCCAGGACCTGCTCGCGCAAACCAGCGATCGCATCCACTTCGATGAGGCCTGGTACGGCTATGCTCGCTTCAACCCAATTTATGCCGATCACTACGCCATGCGTGGCGCGCCGGGCGATCATAACGGTCCTACCGTTTTTGCCACCCACTCGACCCACAAACTGCTGAATGCGCTTTCTCAGGCATCTTACATTCACGTTCGTGAAGGCCGTGGGGCCGTGAACTTCTCCCGCTTTAACCAGGCGTACATGATGCACGCCACTACCTCTCCGCTGTATGCCATCTGCGCCTCAAACGACGTGGCGGTTTCCATGATGGACGGTAACAGCGGCCTGTCGCTCACCCAGGAAGTGATCGACGAAGCGGTCGATTTCCGCCAGGCCATGGCACGGTTGTACAAAGAATTCACCGCCGAAGGCGACTGGTTCTTCAAACCGTGGAACAAAGAGATTGTGACCGATCCGCAGACCGGCAAAACCTATGACTTTGCCGATGCGCCAACCCAACTCCTGACCACCGACCAGAACTGCTGGGTTATGCGCCCGGGTGAATCCTGGCACGGATTTAAAGACCTGCCGGATAACTGGAGCATGCTGGACCCGATCAAAGTCAGCATTCTGGCACCGGGGATGGGCGACGATGGCGAACTGGAAGAGAACGGCGTACCGGCCGCACTGGTCACCGCCTGGCTTGGCCGTCACGGCATCGTGCCGACCCGTACCACCGATTTCCAGATTATGTTCCTGTTCTCCATGGGTATTACCCGCGGGAAATGGGGCACACTGATCAACACGTTGTGCTCTTTCAAACACCATTACGATGCCAATACCCCGCTGGCACAGGTGATGCCAGAACTGGTTGAGGAACATCCAGACACTTACGCCAACATGGGCATTCACGATCTGGGCGACACCATGTTCGCCTGGCTGAAAGAGAACAACCCTGGCGCACGTCTTAACGCGGCCTACTCCGGCCTGCCTGTTGCTGAAATCACCCCGCGTGAAGCCTATAACGCGATAGTCAGCGATAACGTTGAGATGGTGGCCATTGAAAATCTGCCGGGTCGTATAGCCGCGAATTCCGTTATTCCTTACCCACCAGGAATTCCGATGCTGCTGTCCGGGGAAAACTTTGGCGACGCCAATAGCCCGCAGATTAGTTATCTACGTTCGTTGCAGTCCTGGGACCACCACTTCCCTGGATTTGAACATGAAACCGAAGGAACGGAAATTATTGACGGTGTGTACCACGTTATGTGCGTGAAAGCATAATGTCGTTTTATAGATAGTCCGATGTTTAAGGTAGACATGTCATGCTTGAGTAATTCCTGAGTATTGCTGCAAAACAATAACATTGTCATACCTTTTTGCGCGGGACCACCCCGCGCTTTTTTTATACGCAAATAGCGCCTTTCCACTTGCGTACAAAAATGTGTACATAAGAAAAATCCCGCCAAACATTGTAATTAATTTCAGACACGTTATTTTATTGCAGTCCTGGTTTCATCATACAATTTCAATTTAGCCGATTTGGCTCATCCGATGTTGAGCTACGGTGTTTTATGTTCATATTCCTGGAGTTGGGTATGAGGCTTTGCAGCAAAGAAGCTTGTGTTGTTGTATTAACGGAGAAGGATGTTTGGTTAAGGATTAACGGTAAAGAAGCCATCAGTTTAAAAGCTAATCATATGGCACTGGTGGCATGCGATAATAATATTATCGATTTCTCATCACTTAATAACGCATTGGTCGTACATATCAGCCGCGATATCATTAAAGATTATCTGCGCTTTTTAAATAAAGACCTTTCACAGATCCCACTCTGGCAACGCAGTGCCAGCCCAGTGATGACCGCCGCGTGTCTGACGCCGGATGTCTTCAGGGTGGCTGCCCAACATAGCGTAATGGACACAGTGAACGAAGCTGAAAGAGAGCGTACACGCTCGCTACTGTTCACGGTGTTATCACGCTTTCTCGACAGCAAAAAGTTTATTTCTTTGCTCATGTATATGCTACGCAACTGTATCAGCGATAGCGTTTATCACATTATTGAGAGCGATATACATAAAGACTGGAATTTAAGCATGGTTGCCAGTTGCTTATGCCTGAGTCCCAGTTTGTTAAAGAAAAAGCTCAAAAGTGAAAATACAAGTTACAGCCAAATAATTACCACATGTCGCATGCGATATGCCGTCAATCAATTACTGATGGACGGCAAAAACATTTCTCAGGTCTCTCAACTGTGTGGATATAACAGTACCTCATACTTTATCTCCGTATTCAAAGAGTTCTATGGGATGACGCCTCTGCATTATGTTAGCCAACACAGGGAGCCATCCGCCGCCTGATTTTTAATCAGTTAGCGATAAGCCATAATAATATCAGCATTAGCGATACCCCAGCTCCGTCATCATTAAACAGACTTTTGACGAGGTATGATAAGGCGTCATTTATCCTTATCAGGAGTTAAAAAATATGTCGACGGATGCTGATGCTCACAAAGTGGGCTTAATCCCCGTCACCCTTATGGTGTCGGGGAATATTATGGGTTCCGGTGTATTCCTGCTACCCGCAAACCTTGCGTCAACTGGCGGGATTGCAATCTACGGATGGTTGGTCACGATTATCGGTGCTCTGGCACTGTCGATGGTGTACGCCAAAATGTCGTCCTTAGACTCCAGTCCCGGCGGTTCTTATGCTTACGCCCGCCGTTGCTTCGGTCCTTTTTTGGGCTACCAGACCAACGTGCTGTACTGGCTGGCCTGCTGGATTGGTAACATCGCCATGGTGGTCATTGGCGTCGGTTACCTGAGCTACTTCTTCCCCATCTTAAAAGATCCGCTGGTCCTGACGCTGACCTGCGTCGTAGTGCTGTGGATCTTCGTATTACTGAACATTGTCGGACCGAAAATGATCACCCGCGTGCAGGCCGTCGCAACGGTACTGGCACTGGTGCCAATTGTCGGGATTGCCGTCTTCGGTTGGTTCTGGTTCCGCGGTGAAACCTATATGGCGGCCTGGAACGTCAGCGGCATGAACACCTTCGGCGCGATTCAAAGCACTCTGAACGTCACCTTGTGGTCATTTATCGGGGTGGAAAGCGCCTCCGTTGCGGCTGGCGTGGTTAAAAATCCCAAACGTAACGTACCTATCGCCACCATGGGCGGCGTGCTGATTGCCGCTGTTTGCTACGTGCTCTCCACCACCGCAATCATGGGTATGATCCCTAATGCGGCGCTGCGTGTATCAGCCTCTCCGTTCGGTGATGCCGCACGTATGGCGCTGGGTGACACCGCTGGGGCGATTGTTTCCTTCTGTGCTGCTGCCGGGTGTCTTGGTTCTCTGGGCGGCTGGACGCTGCTTGCCGGGCAAACCGCCAAAGCCGCAGCCGATGACGGCCTGTTCCCACCGATTTTTGCCCGCGTGAACAAAGCCGGTACGCCAGTGGCCGGGTTAATTATTGTCGGCATCCTGATGACCATCTTCCAGTTCAGCAGTATGTCGCCGAACGCAGCGAAAGAGTTTGGTCTGGTCTCTTCGGTTTCCGTTATTTTCACCCTGGTGCCGTATCTGTACACCTGCGCCGCGCTACTGCTGCTCGGCCATGGCCACTTTGGTAAAGCACGCCCGATGTACTTACTGGTGACCTTTATCGCCTTTGTCTACTGCATCTGGGCGGTTGTCGGTTCCGGCGCCAAAGAAGTGATGTGGTCGTTCGTCACGCTGATGATCATCACCGCGCTGTACGCACTGAACTACAACCGGATCCATAAAAACCCGTATCCACTGGATGCCCCGGTAAACAATAACTAACTTAAGCAATCGTCATTGCCCGATGGCGTCAGTTCATCGGGCCTACGCTGCCTCGCTGATATTCGAAAAATCAACATTAAGAACTTAAGGTTGGCTTAATTTTACTTTGAGAGGATTTGCGCCACATAGTCGATGGAACCCCCTTAATGTTAAAGCTCTTGTTTAAAAGGCCCACTCTCGGGCTAATCAGCTGGCTCCTGCTGATCTCATTTTATCTTGCGACCTTCCTGAACATTGCGTTCTATAAACAAGTGCTGCAAGACCTGCCTCTGGACTCTGTGCGTAACGTGCTGGTGTTTTTATCAATGCCGGTGGTCGCGTTCAGCGTCATGAACATCGTGCTGACGCTGGCCTCATTCCTGTGGCTTAATCGCCTTGTGGCGTGCATTTTCATTCTGGTTGGTGCATCGGCCCAATATTTCATCATGACCTACGGCATCATCATCGACCGCTCGATGATCGCCAATATGATGGATACTACGCCCGCTGAAACCTTCGCCCTCATGACGCCACGAATGGTGCTTACACTTGGGATCAGCGGTATTCTGGCCGCGCTCATTGCCTGCTGGGTAAAAATCAAACCGATCACGCCAGTCATGCGCAGCATACTGTTTCGTGGCGCGAACATTCTGATCTCCGCGCTGCTGATCGTGCTGGTCGCTGCGTTCTTCTATAAAGATTACGCCTCACTGTTTCGCAACAACAAAGAACTGGTGAAATCCCTCAGTCCATCCAACAGCATTGTGGCGACGTCATCCTGGTATTCACACCAGCGACTGGCCCACCTGCCGCTGGTGCGCATTGGCGAGGATGCACATCGCAATCCATTGATGGTAAAAGAAAAGCGTAAAAACCTGACGATTGTGGTTCTCGGCGAGACCTCGCGCGGCGATAACTTCTCGCTGTCAGGCTACTCGCGCCAGACCAACCCGCTGCTGGAAAAAGATGATGTGGTCTATTTCCCCCGCACCACATCCTGCGGAACGGCAACGGCAGTATCAGTACCCTGCATGTTCTCGGACATGCCACGCGCGCACTACGACGAAGAACTGGCACAGCATCAGGAAGGCGTACTCGACATCATTCAGCGGGCGGGAATTAACGTTCTGTGGAACGATAACGACGGCGGCTGCAAAGGGGCTTGCGACCGGGTTCCACACCAGAATATGACTAAGCTGAACCTGCCAGGGCAGTGTATTGACGGTGAATGCTACGATGAAGTCCTGTTCCACGGGCTGGAAGAGTACATTAATAACCTGCAAGGCGACGGCGTGATTGTGCTGCATACCATCGGCAGCCACGGTCCGACCTATTACAACCGCTATCCTGCGCAGTTTAAGAAATTTACGCCAACCTGCGATACCAACGAAATCCAGACCTGTTCGCAGCAACAGTTGGTCAATACTTACGACAACACCATTCTTTACGTTGACTATATTGTTGATAAAGCAATCAATATACTGAAAGAACACCAGGATAATTTCACCACCAGCCTGGTCTATCTTTCCGATCACGGCGAATCCTTAGGGGAAAATGGCGTCTATTTGCACGGCCTGCCGTATTCGATTGCACCAGATACGCAAAAACATGTGCCGATGCTGCTGTGGCTCTCCGAGGATTATCAGCAACGCTATCAGGTCTCTCAGACATGTTTGCAAAAACGGGCAAGCTCAGAAGACTTCTCGCAGGATAATCTCTTCTCAACTCTGCTGGGATTAACGGGCGTGCAAACACAGAAATATCAGGCGGCAGATGATATTCTGCAACCCTGCCGGGGAGGCTAAACGAATGAAAATTCTGATTGTTGAAGACGATACGTTGTTATTACAGGGACTGATACTCGCCGCGCAAACAGAAGGCTATGCCTGCGACGGCGTATCAACGGCCCGTGCAGCGGAGCAATGTCTGGAAACCGGACATTACAGTCTGGTTGTTCTGGACCTGGGTTTACCGGATGAAGACGGCCTGCATTTCCTGAACCGGATCAGGCAGAAAAAATACACCGTGCCGGTGCTTATTCTCACCGCCCGTGACACGCTCAAAGATCGGGTCAGCGGGTTGGACGTGGGCGCCGATGACTATCTGGTCAAACCGTTCGCACTGGAAGAACTGCACGCCCGCATCCGGGCACTTCTGCGTCGCCACAACAATCAGGGTGAAAGTGAATTAATTGTCAGCAATCTGACGCTGAATATCGGTCGTCGCCAGGTGTGGATGGACGGACAAGAGGTTATCTTGACGCCGAAAGAATACGCACTCCTGTCACGCCTGATGCTCAAAGCGGGCAGCCCGGTACACCGGGAAATTTTGTATAACGACATCTACAGCTGGGATAACGAACCGTCGACCAATACGCTGGAAGTGCATATTCACAATCTGCGCGATAAAGTCGGTAAATCACGCATCCGCACGGTCAGGGGATTTGGCTATATGCTGGTCGCCACTGAGGAAAGCTAAGTGAAACCGCTGCAATATCTAAAACAACCGCTCCCGCTTCGTCATCGCCTGATGTTGACGATTGGTCTTATTCTGCTGGTCTTTCAGTTGATTAGTACCTTCTGGTTGTGGCACGAAAGTACCGAACAAATACAGTTATTCGAACAGGCGCTACGCGAAAATCGTAATAACGATCGCCACATCATGCATGAGATCCGCGAGGCTATCGCCAGCCTGATCGTCCCCGGCATCTTTATGGTCAGCCTGACGTTGCTGATTTGCTATCAGGCGGTGCGACGAATAACCCGCCCGTTGGCAGATCTGCAAAAAGAGTTAGAAGCGCGAGCAGCCGATAACCTGGCCCCAATTGAAATTCACAGCTCAACCGTTGAGATTCAGGCCGTTGTCTCAGCGCTCAACGAGCTAGTGACACGGCTGACCAGCACTATTGAAAACGAACGCTTATTTACCGCCGATGTCGCCCACGAACTGCGTACACCGCTGTCAGGCGTTCGCCTGCATCTGGAATTATTATCCAAAACCCATAAGGTCGACGTTACGCCGTTAATTGCCCGCCTTGACCAGATGATGGACAGCGTATCGCAACTGCTGCAACTCGCCCGCGTCGGACAGTCGTTTTCAGCCGGGAGTTACCAGAATGTCAAACTGCTGGAGGACGTTATTCTGCCCTCCTACGATGAACTCAACACCATGCTGGACCAACGTAAACAGACGCTGCTCCTGCCACAAAGCGCGGCGGACGTTGTCGTGCGTGGCGATGCTACGCTGTTGCGGATGCTGCTACGAAATCTGGTGGAAAACGCGCATCGTTACAGCCCGGAAGGCACCCATATTACGATTATCCTGAACACCGAGCATGATGCCGTCCTGGCCGTCGAAGATGAAGGGCCGGGCATTGATGAAAGTAAATGCGGGGAGTTAAGTAAAGCATTCGTCCGAATGGACAGCCGTTTTGGTGGGATTGGGCTGGGGCTGAGCATTGTCAGTCGTATCACCCAGTTACATCAAGGGCATTTCTATCTGCAAAATCGCCAGGGAGCCAGCGGCACTCGCGCATGGGTGGAATTGGCGAAAGATCAGTAAGAGCTCACCCACACATACAAAAAGCTGCTAACAATCAGCACACTGCATACGGTGGTCAAACTTTCATAAATACGGGTTTTCATGACACTCTCCTCCGAAACTATGGAGGAGAGTTTGCCTGACACAGATTAAGCCAACCTTAAGTTGATATCATAAGACACCTTATCCGGCCTACTGAGTACAACGCTGCCCGTCGGCCTGATAAACGTAGTGCCGTCAGGCAATAACACCGTTACTCTTCAATACGCGGATGCTGCTGCACCAGACGCGTGCGCTTAACCTGTAGCTCAGCAATTTCCTGATCGATATCTTCGATTTTCTGTTCAATGTTATCGTAGTGTTCGCCGAGGATCTCTTTCGCTTCCTGAATATCCGAAGCAGCAGGTGTCGCGCCTTTCAGCGGCTGATTAGCCGTCTCTTTCATGGTCACGCCGGTAATCAAACCTACTACCGCAATCACCATCAGATAATAAGCAGGCATCATCAGATTCTGCGAGCTTTCCACCAGCCATGCGGCCAATGTCGGAGTCAGACCGGCGATTAATACCGAGATATTAAACGCGGCGGCCAGCGCACTGTAGCGAATATGCGTCGGGAACATCGCTGGTAACGTTGACGCCATCACCCCGGTAAAGCAGTTGAGGATCACCGCCAACATCAGCAACCCGGCGAAAATCAGGCCGATGACGTTACTGTTAATCAGAATAAATGCCGGAATCGCCAGCACAAACAGCGCAATACTGCCCATGATCACAAACGGACGACGCCCGAAACGGTCGCTGAGCAACCCCATAATCGGCTGCACAAACAGCATACCAATCATGATGGCGATAATAATCAACACGCCGTGGTCTTCAGAGTAATGCAGGTTATGCGACAGATAGCTCGGCATATAGGTGAGCAGCATGTAGTAGGTGACGTTGGTGGCAATCACCAGACCAACACATGCCAACAGGCTGCGCCAGTGCTTAGTTGCAATCTCTTTAAACGAGACCTTAGGACCTTCCTGCAGACCCTGACGATCGCCCTGCTCCAGTTTATCCACGTGCTGCTGGAACGCCGGCGTCTCTTCCAGCGCATGGCGCAGGTACAGACCAATCAGCCCTAACGGTAGCGCCAGGAAGAACGGAATACGCCAGCCCCACTCAAGGAAGTTATCCTCGCCGACGATAGTTGAGATCAGAACCACCACGCCCGCGCCCAGCACAAACCCGGCAATCGAGCCGAAGTCCAGCCAACTGCCCATAAATCCGCGCTTACGGTCTGGCGAGTACTCTGCGACAAAAATCGATGCCCCGGTATACTCTCCGCCGACCGAGAACCCCTGCGCCATCTTACACAGCAACAGCAGAATCGGTGCCCAGATACCAATTGAGGCATACGAGGGAATAAGACCGATACAGAAGGTACTGATCGACATAATCACAATGGTGATAGCGAGTATCTTCTGGCGACCATATTTATCGCCAAGCATACCGAAGAACAATCCGCCAAGCGGTCGAATCAGAAAGGGAACAGAGAAGGTGGCGAGTGCGGCAACCATCTGCACGCTGGGGTCAGCCCCCGGGAAGAACACTTTACCTAATGCGTAAGCAACAAATCCATAAACACCAAAATCGAACCACTCCATCGCATTACCTAACGACGCTGCGGTAATGGCTTTTCGCAATTTACCGTCATCAATGATGGTAACGTCGCGCAGCGTTATTGGTTTTATTTTTTTCCTTTTTAGCATACTCGTCCTCATAGACTTAGCCCTGTCACGCTCCAGTTCGAGTCCCCCAACGCCCATGCGTCAGGGTCATCACCGAGCGGGGAACGCACAGGCGCATTCCCTGTAACAAGCGTAGCAGGTTTACTTACACTGACGAGAAACGCACAGTACAACCGAACCTGTTGACGCCTGATTGGGCGGTTAATGACCTCTTTACCCTAACAGCGTTTAAATTTGTGATCAACTTCACATATAGTTTTTCATTTCGTCAACATGCGTAAATTAGGTCATTCTTAGTCAGCTTTTTTACATGTAATGCTTGCGATTTAATGACAATTAAATACAAAAATAAATCGCTTTATTGCACCAACAATCACAGCAGTCACTATTATTCTGCTAGCAAAAAAAACCACCTAATCCCTTCACAAAAAGATCACAGCTTTTTTAATAATCAGAGCGACCGAGAACTTTTGCTCGGAATATGTGATGAAGATAACTAAAACATCGTTTTATTTTGATTGAATCAATGTTCCCATGAATGCAAACTAATTCCAGACGCAATATCCCTGGGAGCAGCAACACGCTCAACGTATGCCGCGTTAGATTTTATAAAACAAAGAGATAGCGATTTTCTTTGTTAAGAGACACCAGTAACCATTTGAATTTATTAATTTTTACCCTCTTGCGCGAGTTTTAGCAGCGACAAGACATGAGGACGTTTATGAAAATTAAAGCCACGATTGAACGCATCCCCGGCGGAATGATGTTGATTCCTCTGTTATTAGGCGCAGTGTTAAATACGTTAGCCCCGGATACCGGTGCGTATTTCGGTTCGTTTACCAAAGGAATGATCAGCGGAACGGTACCGATTCTGGCAGTGTGGTTTTTTTGTATCGGCGCATCTATTGATTTACGGGCGACCGGTACGGTATTACGCAAGTCCGGTACGCTGGTAATAACCAAAATAGCCGTGGCGTGGGTAGTGGCAATGATTGCTGCTTCATTTATTCCTGATACCGGTATTCAAACCGGGTTCTTTGCAGGCCTCTCAGTTTTGGCAATTGTCTCCGCAATGGACATGACCAACGGTGGTTTGTACGCCAGCCTGATGAACCAGTACGGCACCAAAGAAGAGTCCGGCGCATTTGTGTTGATGTCTCTGGAATCCGGTCCGTTAATGACCATGGTGATCCTCGGCTCCGCGGGTCTGGCCTCCTTCGAGCCACACCATTTCATCGGCGCGGTATTACCGTTCCTGATTGGTTTTACGTTAGGCAACCTGGATCACGACCTGCGTTCTTTCTTCAGCAAAGCCACACCGGTGCTGATCCCGTTCTTCGGCTTCGCGTTGGGTAACACTATTAACCTGAGCGTGATCGTTGATACCGGTCTGCTGGGTATCCTGCTGGGCGTCGCGGTTATCGTCATCACCGGTATCCCGCTGATTATTGCTGACCGTGTTATTGGTGGCGGGAACGGTACGGCAGGCGTCGCAGCCTCCTCAGCAGCAGGTGCTGCGGTAGCAAACCCGGTGATTATCGCCCAGATTAACCCGGCGTTCGAACCGGTTGCCGCATCCGCTACGGCGCTGGTTGCCGCCAGCGTAATTGTCACCGCCATTCTGGTGCCGATTATCACCGCGCTGTACGCCAAACGTTTTAATAAAAACCTGGTCGCCAACGAAGCAGTGGCCACCCCGGCAGACTCTCTGCACCACTAAACCTGCCTTTATCCTACTCACCAGCCCTGCTCAATTGACGAGCAGGGTCGGTGCAAAAATCTCCTCAACCATCGCATCGACCAGCCGCTTTGCCGAACACAATCGCGGCATTCCCAGCGCCACATTTTGCCAACGCTGCGTCACCGACCAGCTCACAGGATGACGTTGCGCATCGCACCAGCTCCCCAGCCAGCTCAGCATATCGTTATACTCGCCCGATCCGCCGACAGCTGGCGTGCTGAGCCAATGATGATAGTAATGACGCGTAGCGGGCGCTGCATTCACGCTGTCCGCCAATGCCTGAGCAGCCATGGTTCGCAGGTTGTCTTTTAGCATTAACACCACATCGGCATTCGCTAACCGGCAGGCATCACCAAAAGCTCCCCAACGTAGCTCCTCCAGCGCAACAAAACAGCGTCCTGGTAACGACCAGCCGTCATACGCGCCAGCCCGCCAGCGGGTAAAAATTTGTTCGCTATGCTCGCCCGCCTGAACCGTCAGGCCGCGCTGGGTCAGCGCCTTCTCTTTATACGCCGCGCGTTGGGTAAACCAATCAGTCAGTGAATTTATTTGCTGTAAAAGACCGGGGGTTGAAAGCCCACGCGGGTGTTCTGTTTGTTGCAAAAACATTAGCCCTTCGGCGATCCGTACCAGCGCCAGATGACCCGGGTCAATCATGCCTGCCAGCTTCTCCACCAGCTTAAGGCGCATCACCAGATGTTCGCTGGACACTCCCGCCATCACCCACGCACGCAGTTGCGTCTGGGATAACACTTCCTGCGTCAGACGCGCACGCAGCCGCTGCTGCTGTTGCAGAAAACCGCCGGAACGTTTGGTTTCATCTCCCTGAACCAGATCGACCATAAACTTCGGGTAGACACACTCCAGCGTCCTCCCGGGGCCTTCCAGTAAAACGTTAGTCATGTGTGCTCGGTTGCAAAAAGGGTATTGATATCGTCACGCAGCAATCGGGAATCTTCATAAAGCCATGCCGCAATCGTAATGCGCTGTTGCAATTGCTCATTCATTGCATTCACCGCAGATTCATTTTGTTGGCGTAGCGTCAGACTCTCACTCAGACTCGCCTGCAATTGCGCCAGGCACAGGGAGAAATCAGCAAAAAATGTGGCCATGCCAGCCGTAACGGAGATATCGACCTGAGCAGCTAAAGCTTTACGAATTTGTTGGCAAAACTGGGAGACGTACTGCACAAGGTTTTTATGCAATGCGCCCATATCAATGAGATAACGCGTTTTTGTTTCGACGTAATCATTCCATCCCCAGTTGGGTTGATTTAGCCAACGAGAGAAAGTGTCACGCACCACACCGCCAGTAGACGGCGCATTTTCTGCCGGAATATCCTGCTCAATGGCCTCGTTAAACAATTGGCGGGTATTGAAATTAAACATCGCCGTATGGAACGCTGGAAAACGGATCCGCGCACGAAAACCGGCGTGGTTTAGCTCCTCTTTCACCCTTTGCTCAATTGGCCGCATCGCGTCATTTAGCGCCCGGGAGAGCGTCGACTCAAGCTGTTCAAAACGCAGGGCTAAGTCCCGGCTGATGCTTTCCTGCGCCGCCAGCAATACCCCCTCACAGGACGAGCGAATTTTATCTAACACAATTTTCGCCTGCCCTTCATCATGCAACACCAACATCTCTCCGGCCATTTCTGCCGTATTCACAGCATTCCCCAGACCGTGTTGTGACATCATCAGGACGTTTTCTTTGACAAAGAACGTGTTGATACCGCAAAGAATCTCGGTTTGTTGCTCACTGAGATAGGCAGCAGCAGCCTCCAGCGCCAGTTCTACTTCATGGCTGACTTCATCGCTCACCCGCCCCTGGCTCACTTCTAACTGCTGCATATCCTCTTCAATATGCGTGATGTTCAGCCGCAGTTTGTCATAGGCGACCGTTAACCCATGGGCGCGAAATTCCAGATATTCGTGCACGCTTTGTGCATAGTTCAATAACTTATGTGACGCTGAGCGAAGCGCATACAGCGAAGCATTAGCATAAGCGGCATGGATCACTTTCTGGATCGGCTGTTCAAACAGCGAGTCTTCCCACAACAGGTCGGCGGCATGGCGGATGTGTTCCGTATCGTCAAGATCAGTGGTGCGCCAGCGTCTGCCAAGCGCCGCTTCGGCAAAATCCTGCACCCAACGTTGCTCCTGATGATCCGGCAGTCGCCCGCGCGTCGTCAGCTCATGACGCGCCCTGTTTGCCAGATAGCCCCACATTGAGGAGACCGGATAAATTCTTTCAGGGGAGATTCCGCCTTGCATCAACGTGCCGGAAATCAACGCCCGCACCTGTTCTTCATCATCACTGTTGCGGTCTTTCTGATCGAATTTATTGACCAGCGCATATAACGGCACTGACTTGCCGACCGCCATAATCGCCTGACGCACTTCCTCATCGGAAATCGATTTCAGTTGGGTGTAATCCAACACCGCCAGCACAGCAGAGGCCCGCACCAGCTGTTCATTGAGCATTTTTTGTAAGTGCGGTTGTCCCGCCTCGTTCGGCCCCGGGGTATCCAGCAGCGTTAATTGCCCTGGGTAGCTTGCCTGCCCGGCCAAATGGACAAATTCAACCTCAATAACCGGAATATGCTCAATCGCGGCATAGGCGGCAAAAGGAAAATCAACGTCCAATGCTTTTGACAGGCGCACCAGGTCGTTGAGGCTTTTAAGGCAATGGAAAATAGGCTGTGCACCAAGATAATACCGTTCAAATGCCACACCATTTTCAATATGTTGCAGCAGAACATTCATATCCTTGTCAATTTCCAGGGTCTGCGTAAGACGCAGGCGATCGCACTCGCGCACGCGCTGCTGCAAAACCTTCATTAAGGCATCGATCGGCGCGACATGTGAAAAATGCAGCACCGGCTCTTTCTGCCCCGGCGTATGGCGTATTAGCGTTGGTAACGCCGTCATGGGGCGATTACGATTAGGTAAAACTTCTGTACCTACAATCGCGTTAATCGTCGTCGATTTTCCCGCTTTCATCGTGCCAACAATCGCCAGCACCATTTCCAGACGCGTAATCTTGCGCAGCTCATTATTGAGCGTTGCTTGCTGGACATCCATGCCACGCGCGCTGAAATGCAGGGGCTGAACAACCTGACTGCTATGCTCTCCTTGTTTTAGCGCGACATCATCCAACGAGGTCACGGGCAATTTTTGCAATTGCCTGAGATGTTCAAGCGAGAGCATCAGCAAGCGTTCCGCTTCCTGACTTAATTCATATATTGTCTGTGTGTGCATGGAAAATTTTTCCTTAACGCAAATGGCATTGCTTTTATTTAGCCCAATCGTTTTATTTATAGATTTTTTGGCTTTTATAATTACGTATAGAAATAATTAAAATCAAAACAACCAATTGATATTATTAAAATAAATTTGGTGTATAACCGCTGGCCTGATGCCTCTCACTTATGAAAATAAGTAAGAAAGATAAACAGCGTAGTTCAGTTTTAAAAAATGCCAGCGGAATCCCCCTACTAAATTTAAGGGGTTCAATGATATTCAATCACAATGACTTAGGCATTTCTAAGCAATGTTACCTATGAATATCAGATATTTCGCCTCACCTTATCTTAAATATCTAAGCGTAGCAATTTCCCTTAAAAAATATTCCGCCATACTTTCATTGAGGTGAAAGCAGAGGGTCTTTACAGCAGATCATTTTGCGTAATCACGCAGTAGTCCCGACAAAAGCAGGGATTTTATGTATAATTGCGGCCTTTTTCGGCAATCTGCCATTTTTTGGGCGCATTTGCCCCTGCTGACTTTTGAGGAAATCCACATGTCATTACCACACTGCCCGCAATGCAACTCCGAATACACTTACGAAGATAACGGCATGTTCATCTGCCCGGAATGCGCTCACGAATGGAACGATGCTGAACCGGCGCAGGACAGCGACGAACTGATCGTTAAAGATGCCAACGGCAACCTGCTGGCTGACGGCGACAGCGTTACCGTCGTGAAAGATCTGAAAGTAAAAGGTAGCTCTTCCATGCTGAAGATCGGTACCAAAGTGAAAAACATTCGTCTGGTTGAAGGCGACCACAACATCGATTGCAAAATCGATGGCTTTGGCCCAATGAAGCTGAAATCTGAGTTTGTGAAAAAGAACTGATGCAATTTGCCTGATAGCGCGACGCTAATCAGGTCAACACCAGCTCTTCTGCCAGGCGGGAAGCTCATACTTCCCGCCTGGTTTATTTTTGCAGACGCTAACTACACTTAATTGGCTTCTTTTACCTGAGGTAAAGATTATGCCGTTAAGTCCCTATATCTCCTTTGCAGGCAACTGCGCTGACGCTATCGCCTACTATCAAAAAACGTTAGGCGCTGAGCTACTCTACAAAATCAACTTCGGTGAAATGCCCAAATCGGCGCAGGATAGCGAAGATGGTTGCCCTTCAGGCATGAAATTCCCCGATACCGCCATCGCCCACGCCAACCTGCGCGTTGCGGGTAGTGACATCATGATGAGTGATAGCGCCCCGGACGGAAATGCTCACTACTCTGGCTTTACGCTGGTGCTCGACACGCAAAACGTCGATGAAGGCAAACGCTGGTTTGATAACCTGGCAGCAAACGGAAAAATCGAAATGGACTGGCAGGAAACCTTCTGGGCCCACGGTTTCGGTAAAGTGAGCGACCAGTATGGCGTGCCGTGGATGATCAACGTCGTCAAACAACAGCAACCCCCTACAGAGTAATCTAACGGGAGGCCAGCCCTCCCGTACTGTCATCAAATATCGCTCAACTCTTCATCGTCGAGTAACCATCCCTTAACGAAAACGTCACATTAATCCGCCACGATGGGGCCACTTTTTTAGGGAGGCCGCATCATGCAAACGATTATTCGCGTCGAGAAACTCTCCAAGTCCTTCAATCAACATCAGGCGCTCAATGCGGTTGATCTGAACATCTGTTCCGGTGAGATGGTGGCTCTGCTTGGGCCGTCTGGCTCCGGCAAATCCACCCTTTTACGTCATTTAAGCGGTTTGATCACCGGTGATAAATCCCCCGGTAGCCGCGTCGAGCTGCTGGGCCGCACCGTTCAACATGAAGGCCGCCTGGCGCGCGATATCCGCAAAAGCCGCGCCCACACCGGCTACATCTTCCAGCAGTTCAATCTGGTGAACCGCCTGACGGTGCTGGAGAACGTCCTGATTGGCGCGCTCGGCAGCACGCCATTCTGGCGTACCTGTTTTAGCTGGTTTAGCCAGGAACAAAAACAGCGTGCATTACAGGCGCTGACCCGCGTGGGCATGGCGCACTTTGCATACCAGCGCGTTTCCACGCTTTCGGGCGGTCAGCAGCAGCGTGTCGCAATCGCCCGCGCACTGATGCAGCAGGCCAAAGTGATCCTCGCCGACGAGCCGATAGCCTCGCTGGACCCGGAATCCGCCCGCATCGTGATGGACACCCTACGCGACATAAACCAGACCGACGGCATCACCGTGGTCGTCACGCTGCATCAGGTGGATTACGCCCTGCGCTACTGCGAACGCATCGTCGCGCTGCGCCAGGGCAACGTCTTCTTTGATGGCAGCAGCCAGCATTTTGATAACGATCGTTTTGACCATCTCTACCGCAGCATGAACCGCGTCGAACAGAACGCGCAGGCTGCCTGACATCCCCACAATGAGGAATGGAAATGAGTTATAGAACAATTGCCGCGCTGGCCTTCACCAGCATGTTTAGTCTCAGCACACTGCTCACCCCGGCCCATGCCGAAGAGCAAGAAAAAGCGCTGAACTTTGGCATTATTTCGACCGAATCACAGCAAAACCTGAAACCGCAGTGGGAACCGTTCCTGAAGGACATGGAAAAATCACTGGGCGTGAAAGTGAACGCCTTCTTCGCCCCGGACTACGCCGGGATCATCCAGGGAATGCGCTTTAACAAAGTTGATATCGCCTGGTACGGCAACCTCTCGGCAATGGAAGCGGTGGATCGCGCCAACGGGCAAGTGTTTGCCCAAACCGTCGCCGCCGACGGATCCCCGGGTTACTGGAGCGTGTTGATCGTTAACAAAGACAGTCCGATCAATAACCTGAACGATCTGATCGCTAAACGTAAGGATCTGACCTTCGGCAACGGCGATCCTAACTCAACGTCAGGCTTCCTCGTCCCCGGCTACTACGTCTTCGCCAAAAACAACATCTCCGCCAGCGACTTCAAACGCACCGTTAACGCCGGACACGAAACCAACGCGCTGGCCGTCGCCAACAAGCAGGTCGATGTCGCCACCAACAACACCGAAAACCTCGACAAGCTGAAAACTTCCGCGCCGGAAAAACTGAAAGAGCTGAAGGTTATCTGGAAGTCGCCACTGATCCCGGGCGATCCGATCGTCTGGCGTAAAAACCTTTCCGAAACCACCAAGGACAAGGTGTACGACTTCTTTATGAATTACGGCAAAACACCGGAACAGAAAACCGTACTGGAACGCCTGGGATGGGCACCGTTCCGCGCCTCCAGCGATCTGCAACTGGTGCCGATTCGCCAGCTGGCGCTGTTTAAAGAGATGCAGGGTGTGAAGGACAACAAAGGGCTGAACGAGGAAGAGAAAACCAGCAAAACCTCGGTGCTGAAAGCGCAGCTCGATGACCTTGACCGTCTGACCGCCGCACTGGGCGCTATGACCAGCGTCACCAAAGCGGTGCAGTAACCCTGGTGCCCAAATTGTAGGCCTGATAAGCGCAGCGCCATCAGGCAATGCAAAGGATTACATGCCGGATGGCGGTGCCAGCACCTTATCCGGCCTACAACAGACCCGAAACATCGACACCCAGGAGCTAAACATGCAAACCATCACCGTCGCCCCGCCCAAACGTAGCTGGTTCTCGCTGCTGAGCTGGGCCATCCTTCTCGCCGTGCTGGTGGTCTCGTGGAAAGGTGCCGAAATGGCCCCGCTCACGCTGATCCAGGATTCCGGCAATATGGCGACCTTCGCCGCCGACTTCTTCCCGCCGGACTTCAGCCAGTGGCAGGACTATCTCGGTGAAATGGCCGTCACTCTGCAAATTGCCGTCTGGGGTACCGCCCTCGCCGTTGTGCTGTCGATCCCCTTCGGCCTGATGTGCGCCGATAACCTGGTCCCGTGGTGGATTTACCAGCCGATGCGTCGCCTGATGGACGCCTGCCGCGCCATCAATGAAATGGTCTTCGCCATGCTGTTCGTGGTCGCCGTCGGGTTAGGCCCATTCGCCGGGGTGATGGCGCTGTTTATCCACACTACCGGGGTACTCTCCAAGCTGCTTTCCGAAGCAGTAGAAGCTATTGAGCCAGGTCCGGTAGAAGGCATTCGCGCCACCGGTGCCAACAAAATTGAAGAGATTCTGTACGGCGTTCTGCCACAGGTCATGCCGCTGCTTATCTCCTACTCGCTGTATCGCTTTGAATCCAACGTTCGCTCGGCCACGGTGGTCGGAATGGTGGGTGCAGGCGGTATTGGCGTGACCTTATGGGAAGCGATTCGCGGCTTTCAGTTCCAGCAAACCTGCGCCCTGATGGTGTTAATCATCGTCACCGTCAGCCTGCTGGATTTTCTTTCCCAGCGTTTGCGTAAGCACTTTATCTGATTAGCGAGGCATTGATTGCTATGCACTTGTCTACACATCCGACCAGTTATCCAACGCGTTATCAGGAAATTGCCGCGAGACTTGAGCAGGAGCTACGTCAACATTATCGCTGCGGTGACTATCTGCCCGCCGAGCATCAGCTTGCCGCGCGCTACGAGGTAAACCGCCACACCCTGCGCCGCGCCATTGACCAGTTGGTTGAACGCGGTTGGGTTCAGCGTCGTCAGGGCGTCGGCGTGCTGGTGCTGATGCGCCCGTTCGATTACCCGCTTAATGCCCAGGCGCGCTTTAGTCAGAATCTGCTGGACCAGGGCAGCCATCCCACCAGCGAAAAACTGCTGGCGGTGCTGCGTCCGGCCTCCAGCCACATTGCCGATGCGCTCAGCATAAACGAGGGCGATAACGTGATTCACCTGCGCACCCTGCGCCGGGTTAACGGCATCGCACTGTGCCAGATCGACCACTATTTTTCCGACCTCTCGCTGTGGCCGCTGCTGCAAGGCTTCAACAGCGGTTCGCTGCATGACTACCTGCGCGAACAGTCCGGTCTGAGGCTGCTACGCACGCAAACGCGCATCAGCGCCCGCCGCGCGCAGGCCAAAGAGAGCAAGGTGCTGGAAATCCCCAATATGGCGCCGCTGCTGTGCGTGCGCACCCTGAACCACCGTGAAGGCGAAGAACACGCGGCGGAATACTCCGTCAGCCTGACCCGCGCCGACATGATCGAATTCACTATGGAGCACTGAATGCATTTCGATACCGCCACCCGCCAGCGCTGGATGCGCGCGCTGGCATACAGCAATGCCGATGTCCTGAACGCCCGCATCACCGCGCTCAAGCTGACGCCGGACTATGAACTTATCCGCGCTCCGGAAAGCGGACTGATGCAGATCCAGGCCCGTATGGGCGGTACCGGCAACCGCTTCTTTGCCGGTGACACCACCCTTACCCGCGCAGTGGTACGCCTGAAGAGCGGCACGCTGGGTTACAGCTACCTGCTGGGACGCAATAAACAACATGCCGAGCAGTGCGCGGTGATTGACGCACTGCTGCAGGAACAAACGCATTTCCAGAACCTAATGGAAACCTTAATTGCCCCGCTGGAAGCGGAACGCGATGCGCTGATTAACGCACGCCGTGCCGAAGTCAACGCCAGCCGGGTCGACTTCTTCACGCTGGTACGCGGAGATAACGCATGACCTTACAGACCGCTTTTAATTTACCCGTTCAGGATGCTCAGCAGAGCTTTCGTCGCCTGCTGAAAGCCATGAGCGAACCGGGCGTAATCGTCGCCCTGCATCAACTGAAACACGGCTGGCAGCCGCTGGGTCTGGCGACCACCAGCGTGCTGCTGACCCTGGTCGATGGCGACACGCCGGTCTGGCTGGCGCCGTCGATGGATAACGATATTGCCCGCCAGAACCTGCGTTTTCATACCAACGCGCCGCTGGTGGATCAGCCGCAGCTGGCGGCCTTTGCCGTCGCCGACGAGCGCATCAGCAGCGAACAGCTTAACGCCCTCTCCGCCGGTTCAGCCGTCGCGCCAGAGACCAGCGCCACGCTGATTGTGCAGGTCGCAGGCTTAAGCGGCGGACGTATGCTGCGTCTGACCGGTGCGGGCATTGCCGAAGAGCGCATGATCGCGCCACAGCTGCCGGAATGCCTGATTCACGAACTCACCGAACGCCCGCACCCGTTCCCACTGGGGGTCGATTTGATCCTCACCTGCGGCGAACGCCTGCTGGCTATTCCGCGAACCACCCATGTGGAGGTGTGCTGATGTACGTCGCCGTCAAAGGGGGCGAAAAGGCGATAGCCAACGCCCACGCCCTACAGGAAAACCGACGCCGGGGCGATGAGACCATTGCTGAACTGAGCGTGGCACAAATCGAACAGCAGATGAACCTGGCCGTTGACCGGGTGATGACCGAAGGCGGCATCGCCGACCGCGAACTGGCGGCGCTGGCGCTGAAGCAGGCCAGCGGTGATAACGTCGAAGCCATCTTCTTGCTCCGCGCCTACCGCACTACGCTGGCAAAAGTGGCGGTCAGTGAACCGGTTAACAGTGCAGAAATGCGCCTTGAGCGCCGAATCTCGGCGGTCTACAAAGATATTCCCGGCGGGCAACTGTTGGGACCAACCTATGATTACACCCATCGCCTGCTGGATTTTACCCTGCTGGCCAATGGCGAAACGCCGTCTCTGCGCAGCGCAGACGGCGCGCAGGATGCCTCCCCACACGTCTTTTCCCTTCTGGCCAACCAGGGACTGGCAAAGCGTGAAGAGGATGATGGCGCGACACCCGACGACATCACCCGCACGCCGCCGGTTTACCCCTGCTCACGTGCTTCACGTCTGCAACAGCTGATGCGCGGCGACGAAGGCTATCTGCTGGCGCTGGCCTACTCCACTCAGCGTGGTTACGGGCGCAACCACCCGTTTGCCGCCGAAATCCGCAGTGGCTATGTGGCACTGGAAACCGTACCAGAAGAGCTGGGATTTGCGGTGAACGTCGGCGAACTGCTGATGACCGAATGCGAAATGGTTAACGGGTTTGTCGCGCCAGAAAATGAATCCCCCCATTTTACCCGCGGCTACGGGCTGGTGTTCGGTATGAGCGAACGTAAAGCGATGGCGATGGCGCTGGTGGACCGCGCCCTACAGGCAGCCGAATACGATGAAACGGTCACAGGACCGGCGCAGGACGAAGAGTTCGTGCTGGCGCATGCGGATAACGTCGAGGCGGCGGGTTTTGTTTCGCACCTCAAACTTCCCCATTACGTCGATTTCCAGGCCGAACTGGAACTGCTCAAACGCCTGCAACAGGAGGCCACCCGTGACCACTAACCTCTCCGGCTACAACTTTGCCTATCTTGATGAGCAGACCAAACGCATGATCCGCCGCGCAATTCTGAAAGCGGTGGCGATCCCGGGTTACCAGGTCCCGTTTGGCGGACGTGAAATGCCGATGCCCTACGGCTGGGGAACCGGCGGTATTCAGCTTACCGCCAGCGTGATTGGCGAGCCGGACGTGCTGAAGGTGATTGACCAGGGCGCAGACGACACCACTAACGCCGTGTCGATTCGTAATTTCTTCAAGCGTGTGACCGGAGTGAATACCACTGAGCGTACGGAAGATGCGACGCTGATCCAGACCCGCCACCGCATCCCGGAAACACCGCTGGTGGAAGATCAGATAATCATCTTCCAGGTACCGATCCCTGAGCCGCTGCGCTTTATCGAACCGCGTGAAACGGAAACTCGCACCATGCACGCGCTGGAAGAGTACGGCATCATGCAGGTGAAACTGTATGAAGATATCGCCCGCTTCGGCCATATCGCCACCACTTACGCCTATCCGGTGAAGGTCAATGACCGCTACGTCATGGACCCGTCGCCCATCCCGAAATTCGACAATCCAAAGATGGACATGATGCCGGCCCTGCAACTGTTTGGCGCTGGCCGCGAAAAGCGTATCTATGCCGTTCCACCTTACACCCGCGTGGAAAGCCTCGATTTCGACGATCACCCGTTTACCGTGCAGAGCTGGGATGAGCCTTGTGCCATCTGCGGCTCAACCCACAGCTATCTCGATGAAGTGGTGCTCGATGACACCGGCAAACGCATGTTTGTCTGCTCCGACACCGACTACTGCCGCCAACAGAGCGAGGCCCTCAGCAAATGACGCAACCGCTGCTTTCAGTCAACAACCTGACCCATCTCTACGCGCCGGGCAAGGGCTTCAGCGATGTCTCTTTTGACCTGTGGCCAGGCGAAGTGCTGGGCATCGTCGGCGAGTCCGGTTCCGGCAAAACCACGCTGCTGAAATCGATCTCTTCACGGCTGACGCCGCAGAGCGGTGAGATTTTGTATCAGAACCGTTCGCTGTACGGCATGAACGAGGCCGACCGTCGCCGTCTGCTGCGCACCGAATGGGGCGTGGTGCATCAGCATCCGCTGGATGGCCTGCGCCGTCAGGTCTCCGCAGGCGGCAATATCGGCGAACGCCTGATGGCCACCGGCGCGCGTCACTACGGCGACATCCGCGCCACCGCTCAGCGCTGGCTGGAGGAGGTAGAGATCCCTGCCTCGCGTATCGACGATCTGCCCACCACCTTTTCTGGCGGCATGCAGCAGCGCCTTCAGATTGCCCGCAACCTCGTCACCCATCCCAAACTGGTGTTTATGGACGAACCTACCGGCGGGCTGGACGTTTCCGTACAGGCCAAACTGCTGGACCTGCTGCGCGGCCTGGTGGTGGAACTGGATCTGGCGGTAGTTATTGTCACCCACGATTTGGGCGTCGCGCGCCTGCTGGCCGACCGTTTGCTGGTGATGAAGCAAGGTCAGGTGGTGGAAAGTGGGTTAACCGATCGCGTGCTCGACGATCCGCATCATCCATATACCCAGTTGCTGGTGTCGTCGGTGTTGCAGAACTGATTTTTTGTTGTGCCGGATGGCGGCTATGCCTTATCCGGCCTACGGAGCGGCATCGCTTGTGCCGGATGGCGGCTGCGCCTTATCCGGCCTACGGAGCGGCATCGCTTGTGCCGGATGGCGGCTGCGCCTTATCCAGCCTACGGAGCGGTATCGCTTGTGCCGGATGGCGGCTACGCCTTATCCGGCCTACGGAGCGGCATTGGTTGTAGGCCTGATAAGCGAAGCGCCATCAGGCAATCGAACGCAAAAATGTCTAAAGAGGCTAAAAATGAACGCGATCCGCGTTGAAAATGTCAGTAAAACCTTTGTCCTGCATCAGCAAAACGGCGTACGTCTGCCGGTGCTGCAAAACGCCACTCTGGACGTTAAAAGCGGCGAATGCGTGGTGCTGCACGGTCACTCGGGCAGCGGCAAATCCACATTGCTGCGTTCGCTGTACGCCAACTACCTGCCGGATGAAGGACACATCCACATCCGCCACAGCGATGAATGGGTCGATCTGGTGCAGGCCCCGGCGCGCAAAGTACTGGAGGTTCGCCGTTCAACCATCGGCTGGGTGAGCCAGTTCCTGCGCGTGATCCCGAGGATTTCCGCGCTGGACGTGGTGATGCAACCGCTGCTGGATCTGGGGGTCTCCCGTGAGGAGTGTGCAGCCAAAGCAGCTAACCTGCTTACCCGCCTGAACGTGCCGGAGCGGTTGTGGCACCTGGCGCCGTCGACCTTTTCCGGCGGCGAACAGCAGCGCGTCAACATCGCCCGCGGGTTTATCGTCGATTACCCAATTCTGCTGCTCGATGAGCCTACCGCCTCGCTGGACGCCAAAAACAGCGCCGCCGTCGTTGCATTGATTGAAGAAGCGAAAGCCCGCGGCGCAGCCATTGTCGGCATTTTTCACGATCAAACCGTGCGCGACCGCGTCGCGGATCGTCTGCATCTGATGGGAACAACAGCATGATTATCAATAATGTAAAGCTGGTGCTGGAAGATGAAGTGGTGCAAGGATCGCTGGAAATCGAAGGCGGGGTCATTCGCGCATTTGCTGAAAGTCCGAGCAGCCTACCTGAGGCGCTGGACGGCGAAGGCGGCTGGCTGCTACCAGGGCTTATCGAGCTGCATACCGATAATCTCGACAAATTTTTCACCCCGCGCCCAAAGGTAGACTGGCCTGCCCACTCGGCGATGAGCAGCCACGACGCGCTAATGGTCGCCAGCGGCATTACCACCGTACTGGACGCGGTGGCAATTGGCGATGTGCGCGACGGCGGCGACCGTCTGGAAAATCTGGAGAAGATGATCAATGCGGTCGAAGAGACGCAAAAGCGCGGGGTCAATCGCGCCGAGCATCGCCTGCACCTGCGCTGTGAGCTGCCGCATCACACTACCCTGCCGCTGTTTGAAAAACTAGTCAGCCGCGAGCCGGTAACGCTGGTGTCGCTGATGGATCACTCGCCAGGCCAGCGTCAGTTCGCCAATCGCGAGAAGTACCGCGAGTATTATCAAGGCAAGTATTCGCTCACCGACGAGCAGATGGCCCGCTATGAAGAAGAACAGTTAGCGCTGGCGGCGCGTTGGTCACAGCCCAATCGCACGGCGATTGCCCAGATGTGTCGTGAGCGCCAGATTGCGCTGGCGAGCCATGATGATGCCACCCATGATCATGTGCTGGAATCGCACCAGCTTGGCAGCGTGATCGCCGAATTTCCCACTACCTTCGAAGCGGCTGAAGCCTCGCGCCAGCATGGTATGAACGTGCTGATGGGCGCGCCCAACATCGTGCGCGGCGGTTCTCACTCCGGCAACGTAGCGGCGCATAAGCTGGCTGAGCTGGGGCTTTTGGATATTCTCTCCTCCGACTACTATCCCGCCAGCCTGCTCGATGCGGCGTTTCGCGTAGCGGACGACGACGCCAACCGTTTTACGCTGCCACAGGCCATTCGTCTGGTGACCCGCAATCCGGCACGGGCATTAAATCTCGACGATCGTGGCGTTGTTGCCGAAGGCAAACGCGCGGATCTGGTGCTGGCGCACCGCAAAGGCGGCAACATCCATATCGATCACGTCTGGCGTCAGGGCAAAAGGGTATTCTGACTATGGGTAAACTGATCTGGCTGATGGGGCCATCCGGCTCCGGTAAGGACAGTCTGCTGGCCGAACTCCGCCAGCGGGAACCGGCGCAACTGCTGGTAGCGCACCGTTACATCACCCGCGCCGCCAACGCCGGGAATGAAAATCATATTGCGCTGAGCGAACAAGAATTTTTTACCCGCGCCGGGCAGAACCTGCTGGCGCTGAGCTGGCACGCCAATGGCTTCTACTACGGCGTTGGCGTGGAGATTGACCTCTGGCTACACGCCGGTTTTGATGTGGTGGTCAACGGCTCACGGGCGCATCTGCCCCAGGCGCAGGCCCGTTACGGCGCTTCTTTACTTCCCATTTGCTTACAGGTTTCCCCGGCGATTCTACGCCAGCGCCTGCAGGCGCGTGGACGGGAGAGCGAAACGGAAATCGCCGCCCGCCTTGAACGCGCAGCCCGCTACGCCCCGTATGACTGCCACGTCCTGAACAACGATGGAAGTTTGCTACAGTCTGTCGATACACTACTCACACTGATGGGACGCAAGGAGAAGAAACATGTCTGTCTGCGAATTACGCCGCGCCACGCTATACGATACCGATGCGGTTTACGCGCTTGTCTGTGAGTTGAAGCAGGGCCAATTCGATCTGCAGGCCTTTAGCGCTGGCTACGCCGCAAATCTGCAAGATCCCAATATGCACTACCAGCTGGCGCTGCTCGACGGACAGGTCGTCGGCTTGATCGGCCTGCACCTGCAGTTTCATCTGCACCACGCCAACTGGATTGGCGAGATTCAGGAACTGGTGGTGATGCCACAGGCACGAGGGTTAAGGGTCGGCAGTCAGTTACTGACCTGGGCCGAAGCCACCGCGCGCGAAGCGGGCGCAGAAGTCACCGAACTTTCCACCAGCACCCAACGCCTTGACGCACACCGTTTTTACCAGCGTGAAGGCTATACCATGAGCCATTTTCGCTTCACCAAACCGTTGTAGGGGGAGCCATGAGTCTGACCATTACGCTGACGGGAACGGGCGGCGCACAGCTAGTGCCGACATTTGGCTGCGACTGCGCGGCCTGCCAACGAGCACGCTTACAGGCACAATACCGTCGACGCCCATGTAGCGGGGTGGTCAAGTTCAATAATGCGGTGACGCTGCTGGACGCGGGGATCCCGCATCTGATGGACGACTGGCCGGCGGGCAGCTTCCAGCAGTTTCTGCTGACCCATTATCATATGGATCATGTACAGGGATTGTTTCCGCTACGTTGGGGCGTGGGGACGACCATCCCGGTGTACGGTCCGCCGGATGAACAGGGTTGCGACGATCTGTTTAAGCATCCCGGCATCCTCGATTTTAGCCATACCGTGGCACCGTTCGTGGTGTTCGACCTGCAAGGATTGCAGGTAACACCGCTACCGCTCAACCATTCAAAGCTGACGTTTGGTTATCTGCTGGAGACCGCACATAGCCGCGTGGCGTGGCTCTCCGATACCGCCGGACTTCCCGACAAGACGTTGAAGTTTCTCCACAATAACCAGCCTCAGGTGATTATCATCGACTGCAGCCATGCCCCGCGCGCCGAGCCACCGCGCAATCATTGTGATTTAAACACCGTTATCGCATTGAACGACGTCATCCGCTGCCCACGAGTGATCCTGACGCACATCAGCCACCAGTTCGACCTGTGGATGATGGAAAATCAGCTTCCCGCTGGGTTTGAGGCAGGATATGACGGAATGGAGATTGTTCTGGAGTAACAGCTAACGATCGTAATCTTCTTCCATTCTGCGTTCGTCGTCTTCTAATTGACGCCGTTCCTGATCGAGCTGGCGCTGACGGTCATCCAGTTGGCGACGTCGATCTTCAAACTGGCGGCGGCGATTGTCATATTGCCTGCGCCGGTCGTCACTCATCTGGCGCTGCCAGCTTTCATCACGGGAGTCATCATAATCCCGCCCGTTGTCCGGTTTGTATGCGTCGTTAATCGCCTGCTGAATATTATCAATGGCGTCATCAATAATATCCGCCTGCGCTGACATGGTGGTCAGTGACAGCAAGCTAAACAATAAAAGCATGGGATAACATTTCATAAGCCAGACCCGAAGTTGAACTGGCTTTACGTTAGTCAACGCAGAAAAGAAGGTGTAGCGGAGGAATCTCAAACTCGATAGGACGCCCCTGGCTCCATCAACTGGTAAGCGCGTTGTTTTTCCTCTGCCACCAAAACAACACCGTGGCATTTTGTATCTGGTGACATGCTCCATATCCGCTCTTCTGGGATACATCCCCCATCATATATAACTTTCGAACCATCATACGGCCAGAATGCGTTTTGCTCCGTGTCCAGGATAAAAACTGAGATGTATTCAGACTCACGCGCAATTTTCTGCCAGAGCATTTTCCCGCCATCATATTGCTCAAAATCGCTAATCAGCGTTACACCACAGCGCAAAATCAGTGCTTCATACAGGCGCGTCGCCAACCCTTTATCTCGTTCGGACGGATTAACACATATCCCTTCTATCTGAAACACAGACGCCTCTTCCCAACATCGTTCCACCGTTAGAATATCGTTGCCCAGGTAGGGTTTACGCTGCAAATCCAGTGCAGCAAGAACCCGATGGCGAGGCACGCCATTAAAAATCTCAATATCAGCTTCAATGATTGCTGCGCGTGGAGTTTGCCTGTCATAAATAGCCAGCAGAATACGCCCGGAAAGTTCAAACGTATCCACCACCTTAAACGAGCGGGCGACGGCCATCGGGCTATACGTTGTCGGCATCACAATCATCTGCGAATCACCTCTTGTTAGTACTGGCATAATTCCTTTTATATCCTAATCGGGCTGTGTTTGCTCAGATTAGCATCACCCGTTTGCTCCCTGGTCTTGATGAATTCCTAATCTCTTTGGCAGGTTTAGTTTTCCGAAGGAAGCTCGCAAAATAGTATGCGAAGAGGACAATGTCTTAGCGGTATGACTGTTCACTTTTCCGCAGCGCCTGCGCCAGCTCTCCCCGGGTAAAAGGCTTACGCAATAGCGCCACATCCGGCAGCGCCGGGTTATGCGCCGGACGTAAATCCTGACCGCTTATCAGCAGGATGGACAACTGCGGATAATGTGCCTGGACATGGTTAACCACATCCACGCCGCTTAAACCACCTGGCAGCATTAAGTCGCTAATAAAAATATCAATCTCGGATGAAGCCGCCAGCATATGCATCGCCTGTTCCCCGTTTGCGGCCTCTAACGTCAGGTAGCCCAGCAGGTGTAATTGCTCGCACAACGTCTGGCGTACATCATCCTCATCCTCGAGCACCAACACCAGTTTTTCACCGCTGTTCGCCGCATGTACCGCTACCGCTTCCACTTGAGCCTGCACCGGCACAACGGCACGAGGCAGTTGCAGCCTGACCGTCGTTCCCTGCCCGGGAGCGCTTTCAATCTCCACCCGGCCACCGGACTGGCGCACAAAACCGTAGACCATCGACAGCCCCAGTCCGCTGCCGCTACCGGTCTGTTTGGTGGTGAAAAACGGCTCGAAGACCTGGGCTTTCACCTCCTGTGACATCCCGCTTCCCTGGTCGGCAACCTCCAGCATCACCATATCCTGCTTGCGCCCATCGCTGCGCGTGACCCGCTGATTCCAGGTACGGATTTTAATCGTGCCCGCCTGCCCGTCCATGGCGTCACGGGCGTTCATCACCAGATTGATAATGGCGTTTTCCAGTTGGCTGACGTCAATCCACGCGGGCCAGGCGGGAGACTGGGCTTCAATCTCCAGCGTCAACGTGGCCGGAAGAGAGTGGCGCATCAGTTCGCCCAGATTTTCCAGCAGCGTTTTCAGCTCCACCGCATGAGGGTGCAACGACTGTTTGCGCGAAAAGGCCAGCAGTCGCTGGGTAAGCAGCGCCCCGCGCTCGGCGGCTTTTAGCGCCCGATTGACCCGTGGCGCATCGGGCGACTCCGGATTCACCAGATCCAGACTGCCAATAATAACCGCCAGCAGGTTATTGAAATCATGTGCTAATCCACCCGTCAGTTGCCCCACCGCCTTCAGCTTTTGGCTGTGCAACAGCGCTTCTTCCAGCCCCTGACGCTCGGTGCGATCGATTTCCATCTGACTGGTTTTTTCTTTTAGCAATCGGGTGGTGTGCTCCAGCGACGCCGTATTCCGGGCAAAGACGCTAAAGGCGCGGGCCAGCTCGCCTAACTCATCACGCCGCTGCAGGGCCGGGACGCTGACGTCTGATTCACCGTGCGCCAGCCGGGTCATCGCCCGTGAAATGGCCGTCAGGTTGGAGCCGAGATTACGGTAGATATACCACCCGGCAAAACCGGTGATCACCACCGCCAGCAGCGCAAACACTAAAATAAACAACGCGCCGGATTGCAGTTCCTGATGGCTTTGCGCCACCCGCTGCTCTGAGATCAGCGCCACCTGCGAGGCATACTGATTGATATCGCTGTTGAGGATCGCCACCAGCGCTTTGATATGAAACATATACCAGTTGATGGCCAAATCGCTCTGCTCCAGCGCGGAAGAGAGCGGCTCCAGCTTATGCAGCTCCTGGTTGAAGTCGTTGAGGATACCGCTAATCAGCGGACTAGCATGGCGCAAGGGAAGCGCAGGCATCACCGCATCCAGTTGTTTCACCACCGAACGCGGCGTGGGCGTGTCGATGGCGGCAACAATTAAGCGGTCCATCTGCCCCAGCAGCGCATCATCCTGCGCGCCGGTCAACTTTTGCAGATGACGTAAATAGCTTTGATTTTGATACAGCGAACTGAGCAACGCGTTACGCTCCAGGTGTCGCCGCTGCCCGCGCTGCAACATCCCTTCTACGCTGCTTTGTAGTTCATTACTGCGCTGGATAATACGCTCGACCAGCACCGGCTCTTGCTGCGCCAGCGGCGCGGTAGCCAGTTGTTCCAGCGACTGCTTCAGCACCCTTTGCGTCTCCTGCAGCCGCTCCGCTTCCCCTTTGTATTCCAGCGCCCCGACCACCTGCGACAGCCGCACTGCCGCCGTCGCCACGTTCGCCGTATCGCGCGCCAGGTTCATGCTGCCGGTCATGTCGTCAACGGTTTGCTGCTGCACCTGCTCCTGAATCTGGCTTGCGTGCTGAAAACCCAGCACCGCCACGCCGCTCACCATCAGCGTGACCGCCACCACCAGCAGATTGAAGAACAGCAATCGTCCGCGCGCACTGGCGAAAAAGTGACGTCCCGGTTGCGGCATATCACGCTCCGTGAAGAAAAATCGCAATATGACAAATATGAACGGCTTCTGACATTTTGCATTTACATTCCTGTGATGGACTGCTGATATCGGCCACCCCACAGGAGATCCGCCATGAGCAGGACACCGGTTCTGGAGATGCGCAACATTGCTAAAGCGTTTGGCAAATTTTACGCGCTGAAAGGGGTCGATTTAACGGTCTGGCCGGGCGAGATTCATGCCCTGATGGGCGAGAATGGCGCGGGGAAGAGTACCCTGATGAAGATCCTCGCAGGGGCCTATACCGCCACCAGCGGTGAGATCCTGATTGACGGTCAGCCGTTCCACATTCGCGGGCCAAAAGACGCGCTTAGCGCAGGCATCACGCTGATTTATCAGGAGATGCAGCTCGCGCCAAACCTGACAGTGGCAGAAAATATCTTTCTTGGCAGCGAGCTGTCGCGCGGCGGTCTGGTCCAGCGTAAAGAGATGGTCATGCAGTCGCAGAAAGTTATCGACCGACTCGGCGCCCAATTTAAGGCCAGCGACCGCGTGATGACGTTGACCATCGCCGAACAGCAGCAGGTGGAAATTGCCCGTGCCCTGCACCGTAAAAGCCGCATTCTGGTAATGGATGAACCCACCGCCGCCCTCTCCTCACGTGAAACCCACCGCCTGTTTGAACTGATCATGCGCCTGCGCGATGAGGGGATGGCGATTATCTACATCAGCCACCGCATGGCGGAAGTGTACGAACTCTCGGACCGCGTCAGCGTCCTGCGCGACGGGCAATATGTTGGCAGTCTGATCCGCGACAAGCTCAACGCCTCGGAGCTGGTGCGCATGATGGTGGGCCGTCCGTTGAGCGATCTGTTCAACAAAGAGCGCGACATTCCCTTAGGTAAAGCGCGCCTCAACGTTCATCACCTGACTGATGGCAACAAAGTGCAGCCGTGCAGTTTGCTGGTACGCTCCGGGGAGATCGTCGGCCTGGCCGGGTTAGTCGGTGCCGGGCGTTCTGAGCTGGCTCAGTTGATTTTTGGCGTTCGTAAAGCCATCGGCGGCATGATTGAAGTAGACGGTGAACCGGTAGTGATCCACTCCCCGCGCGAGGCGATTGACCACGGCATTGGCTTTCTGACGGAAAACCGCAAAGAACAGGGATTATTTTTAGAGCTGGCAGCGGCAGAAAACATCACCATGGCAACGCTGGAGCGTGACGCCAACTGGGGCATGCTCGATCGCAAAAAGGCGCAGGCTATTTCCGATGACGCCATCAAGCTGCTCAACATCCGCGTGCCGCACGCACAGGTACGCGCGGGCGGGCTGTCTGGCGGAAATCAGCAAAAACTGCTGATTTCACGCTGGGTCGCGATCGGCCCACGTATTTTGATCCTCGATGAACCCACGCGCGGCGTGGATGTTGGCGCCAAAAGCGAGATCTACCGGATCATGAACGATATGGCGCGCAAAGGCGTAGCGATCCTGATGATCTCCAGCGAACTGCCGGAAGTCGTCGGCATGAGCGATCGCGTGTACGTCATGCGGGAAGGAAGCATTGCCGGCGAGCTGAACGGACAAAGTATTACCCAGGAAAATATTATGACGCTGGCTACCGGCGTGAACGACTCCCACCATCAGGCGGTGCACCATGAATAATCCAACCCCTCCCCAGCAGGTGGCGAAATCCGCCTCCGCGAAAAGAATGCTGATGAGCGATCTGATGCAAACAGTCGGTATCTTACCGATTCTCATCCTGATTGTGGCGGTATTTGGCTTTATCGCGCCTAACTTTTTTACCGAAAGCAACCTGCTGAATATTACCCGTCAGGCCTCAATCAACATCGTGCTGGCGGCTGGCATGACCTTCATTATTTTGACCGGCGGGATCGACCTCTCGGTTGGCTCGATTCTCGGCACCACCGCCGTCGCAGCCATGGTCGTTTCTCTTATTCCTGAGCTTGCCATGCTGTCAATTCCGGCGGCGCTGATGCTCGGCCTGGTGCTGGGATTATTTAACGGCGCGCTGGTCGCTTTTGCCGGACTACCGCCGTTTATCGTCACGCTTGGAACCTATACGGCGCTGCGCGGCGCGGCCTATCTGCTGGCCGACGGTACAACGGTGATTAACTCCAATATCAGCTTTGAGTGGATCGGTAACAACTATCTCGGCCCGGTTCCGTGGCTGGTGGTCATTGCGCTGGCGGTGGTGGTGGTGTGCTGGTTCATTCTGCGCCGCACCACGCTCGGCGTTCATATCTACGCGGTCGGCGGCAATATGCAGGCCGCACGTTTAACCGGGATCAAAGTGTGGCTGGTGCTGCTGTTCGTCTACGGCATGAGCGGTTTGCTCTCAGGTCTTGGCGGGGTGATGAGCGCCTCGCGGCTGTATAGCGCCAACGGCAACTTAGGTATGGGTTACGAGCTGGACGCCATCGCGGCGGTGATCCTCGGCGGCACCAGCTTTGTTGGCGGGATCGGCACCATCACCGGCACGCTGGTGGGGGCGTTGATAATCGCCACGCTCAATAACGGCATGACGCTAATGGGCGTCTCCTATTTCTGGCAACTGGTGATCAAAGGGGCGGTGATCATCATAGCGGTGCTAATCGACAAATACCGTACCCGACACCATCAAAGTGCATAGACAAGCTTACTGGCCTGCTCATTCGTAGGCCTGATAAGCGCAGCGCCATCAGGCGTATAACAACAATACCCTACGTGAGGAAACGAGTATGCGTTTGAAGCCATTAGTGACCGCGCTCTGTGCTGGCGCCCTGCTTGCTGCAGCTCCGTTTGTGCAGGCAAAAGAACTGAAATCGATTGGCGTTACGGTGGGCGATCTGGCCAACCCGTTCTTCGTGCAGATCACCAAAGGCGCGGAGCTGGAAGCACGTAAGCTGGCAGGTGATAGCGTTAAAGTAACGCTGGTTTCCAGCGGTTACGATTTGGGGCAACAGGTGTCGCAGATCGACAACTTTATTGCCGCCAAAGTCGACATGATTATCCTTAACGCCGCCGACTCCAAGGGCATCGGCCCGGCGGTAAAACGCGCGAAAGACGCCGGGATCGTGGTGGTTGCCGTTGACGTGGCAGCGGAAGGCGCAGACGCGACCATTACCTCCGATAACACCCAGGCAGGTGAAATGGCCTGTAAATACATTACCGACCGCCTGAAAGGCAAAGGCAACGTCGTCATCATCAACGGGCCGCCGGTTTCCGCCGTCCAGAACCGCGTGGAAGGCTGCCAGACTGAGTTTAAACGCCACCCTGACATCAAGGTGCTGTCGCATAACCAAAACGCCAAAGGCAGTCGCGAAGGCGGGCTGGAGATCATGACCGCGCTGCTGGCGGCGAATCCGAAGATCGACGGCGTATTCGCCATTAACGATCCGACGGCGATCGGTGCCGATCTGGCGGCAAAACAGGCGCAGCGTAGCGAATTCTTTATTGTCGGCGTAGATGGATCCCCAGACGGTGAAGAAGCGCTGAAGCGCGAAAACTCACTATTTGTGGCGACTCCGGCACAAGATCCGCAGGTGATGGCTGCCAAAGCGGTCGAAATCGGCTATGACATATTGCAGGGGAAACCCGCCCCGAAAGAACCCGTGCTGATCCCGGTGACGATGATCGATAAAAACAACGTCGGCAGTTATAAGGGTTGGACGGTTAAATAGCCCGCCACAACAACGCCGGATGGCTGCAAAATGCCCTATCCGGCCTACAAGATCGCTATGAATTTGTAGGCCGGATAAGCGCGGCGCCATCCGGCATTATATTAAGGAGGATTCAGCCGATGAAACGCTCCGCAATAAACGAGATCCTTGGCCACACGCGCCAGTTTTTCTCTCAGCACGACGTGCATCTCCCCCCTTTTGCCAGCTTCCCCCCGACCCAATGGCGCAAGCTTGATGCCACAGCCTGGAGCGAAGTGTTCGACCTTAAGCTCGGTTGGGATGTCACCGCGTTTGGCGGCAACAATTTCGCCGCGCAAGGGTTAACGCTGTTCACTCTGCGTAACGGCTCGCCGAAAGGTATGCCTTATGAAAAATGCTACGCCGAGAAAATCATGCATGTTCGCGATGCACAGGTCACGCCGATGCATTTTCACTGGCGCAAGCGCGAAGACATTATCAATCGCGGCGGCGGCAATTTAATAGTGGAACTGTGGAATGCGGGGATCCGGGAGCAAACGGAGCAGACCGACGTAAGCGTGGTGATTGACGGCTGTCGGCAAACCCATGCGGCAGGCAGTCAGTTGCGCCTGACGCCGGGTGAAAGCATCTGCCTGCCACCGGGCCTGTATCACAGCTTCTGGGCGGAAAAAGGTTTTGGCGACGTGCTGGTCGGCGAGGTTTCGTCTGTTAATGACGACGACCACGATAACCACTTTTTGCAACCGATCGCCCGCTATAACGACATTGAAGAAGACGAACCTGCGCAGCTAGTGCTGTGTAACGAATATCGCCTGTTCCGCTAACCAAGGAGCGCATTATGCCGTTGATATCTCTCGCTGATGGCCTTGCCCATGCCCGTGAGCATCGCTATGCCTTAGGGGCGTTTAACGTTCTGGATTCACACTTCCTGCGTGCGCTGTTTGCCGCGGCAAAGCAAGAACGTTCGCCGTTTATCATCAACATCGCCGAGGTGCACTTTAAATATATCTCGCTGGATTCTCTGGTCGAAGCGGTCAAGTTCGAAGCCGCGCGGCATGACATTCCGGTGGTGCTAAACCTTGACCACGGCCTGCACTTTGAGTCGGTAGTTCGGGCACTACGCTTAGGGTTCAGTTCAGTGATGTTCGATGGCTCCACGCTGGAGTATGAAGAAAATATCCGCCAGACCCGCGAAGTGGTGAAGATGTGCCACGCCGTCGGCGTGTCGGTGGAAGCCGAACTGGGTGCAGTCGGCGGCGATGAGGGCGGCGCGCTGTACGGCCATGCCGACGAGTCGCTGTTTACCGACCCGATGATGGCGCGTGATTTCGTCGACAGAACCGGGATTGACGCGCTGGCGGTCGCCATTGGCAATGCGCACGGCAAATATAAAGGCGAACCGCTGCTCGACTTCCCGCGTCTGGATGCCATTCGCCAGCAGGCGGCAATCCCGCTGGTACTGCACGGCGGTTCCGGCATCAGCGACGACGATTTCAAGCGCGCGATTGAACTCGGCATTCATAAAATCAACTTCTATACCGGCATGTCGCAGGCGGCGCTGTCGGCGGTAGAAACACGGATGGCGAATCGCCAGCCGCTGTACGACGAATTCGCCGAACTGCTGCTCGGCATTGAAGAGGCCATTACCGATACCGTTTCGGAACAGATGCGCATTTTTGGCAGCGCGGGACGGGTCTGATGGAACGCAAAGGCGTTATCGCCGCAGGCAACATGCTGGTCGATCACGTGCATCAAATTGTGCAGTGGCCGGAACGTGGCTGGCTGGCGGAAATCACCCGTAGCGAACGCGCCACGGGCGGTGCGCCGCTTAATGTGCTGCTGACGCTGGCAAAAATGCACACTGGGCTGCCGTTGCAGGCGGTGGGGTTAATCGGTCAGGACAGCGACGGCGACTACATCATGGCGATGCTGGAGCAGTATCACGTTAATCGCCAACACGTGCAGCGCACCACATTCGCCCCCACGTCGATGTCGCAGGTGATGACCGATCCCAGCGGTCAGCGCACCTTTTTCCACTCACCGGGAGCCAATCGGCTACTCGATCTGCCCGCGTTTGAGCAACTGGATACCTCGATGAAAATCTTCCATCTGGGTTATCTGCTGCTGCTCGACAGTCTGGACATGCCGGATGAGGAGTACGGGACGCGTAGCGCACGGCTGCTGACACAAATGCGCGACAACGGCTTTGAAACGTCGCTGGATCTGGTCTCACGCAAGGGCGACCCGCGCTACCAACCACTGGTAATGCCAGCCCTGCGCCATCTCGACTATCTGGTGATTAACGAGCTGGAAGCCGGGGAGTTCAGCGGGCTGGAGATCCGCCAGCCCAACGGCGAACTGCATATTGCGCACATCGCCACCGCCGCACACGAATTATTGAATGCAGGCGTGCGCCAGCGGGTGGTGATCCACTGTCCGGAAGGTGCCTGGGGTGAAGCGCCGGATGTGCCGGGCGTCTGGATCCCGTCGCAGTACCTGGCGCAGGAGGAGATCGTTGGCAGCGTCGGGGCGGGAGATGCGTTTTGCGCTGGATTTTTGTATGGCTGTCATGAGCGTTGGTCGCTGACGGACAGCGTCAGGTTGGCACACGCCTGTGCGCGGGCAAGTTTGCTATGCGCCAACGCGATAGATGGCGCGAAGACGCTGGCAGAGTTAAAAGCAGAAATGGCTGACGCCTGATGCGCTGCGCTTATCAGGCCTACGACCGTATCAGGCCTACGGGGTCGTTTTCGCTTTTGTAGGCCGGATAAGGCGTTTACGCCGCATCCGGCAACTGCACACGATCACGCCGCCTTATCGTGATGTTGCACGTCGGCGGCAAACACATAACCCAGCCCGCGCAGGGTTTTGATCAACATTGGCTGGTGCGGGTTGTTCTCTATTTTTCGCCGCAGCCGCATGATTAACACGTCAATAGTGCGGTCAAACACCTCAACGCTGTCGCTGCGCGTCAGCTCCAGCAGTTGTTCCCGACTCAGCACCCGGCGGGCATTTTGGGCCAGCGCCAACAGCAGGCTGTATTCCCCCTGCGTCAACTCCACCTTCAACTGCTGGGGATTATGCAGCTGGCAACCGGCGGTATCGAGATGCCAGCCATTGAAAGAAAGCCCCGTGGTTTGCGGGCCGCCGCTTTCTGCCGTTAACACGCCAACGCGTCTGAGCACCGCCTTTACCCGAGCTACCAGCACCCGCGCATTGAACGGCTTACCGATATAGTCGTCAGCCCCCATTTCCAGCCCGACAACCACATCCGACTCGCTGCCAAGCCCAGTCAGCATCACCACCGGTAATCCGGGCCTCAACTTCTGCACCTGTTGTAGCACCATCAGGCCGTTAATATCGGGCAACATCATATCCAGTAATACCAGAGCGATATCCGGCTGAGTCTCAATGCAGCGCAGCGCCTCCTGCCCGGTGTGACAGGCGGTCACCGTAAAGACGTGTTCGCTCAGCACATCCTGTAAAAGCGTGCAGACAGCGACGTCATCATCCACAACCAGTATGGCTGGCTTCATTGTTTTTCCCCATTTCTGGCCAACTTAAATGAGTGTGATTGATTCTGCACAGAGTGACAGCGATAAGGCACAAGGATGTGCGGGAAACATAACCTCGGTCACACTGCCGGGGCGTCACGTATTGGAGATTCGTCACGTCAAATATGACGACAGCCTGTTTTTCGTCAGGGTTTTGCGCAAAATTCGCCCGTAATATCGACTAATGCCCCTGATAAAAACATGGCATAAAAGATGCATAACAAAAACGACAAGCGCGTATGCGCGATTTGATTAACTGGAGCGAGACCGATGAAAAAAGTCGTCACGGTTTGCCCATATTGCGCATCAGGTTGCAAAATCAACCTGGTGGTCGATAACGGCAAAATCGTCCGGGCTGAAGCGGCGCAGGGGAAAACCAACCAGGGTACCTTGTGTCTGAAGGGCTACTATGGCTGGGATTTTATCAATGATACCCAGATCCTGACCCCTCGTCTGAAAACCCCTATGATCCGTCGCCAGCGTGGCGGCAAACTGGAATCCGTTTCCTGGGATGAAGCGCTTGATTACGTCGCCAGTCGTCTGAGCGCCATCAAAGCGAAGTATGGCCCGGACGCTATTCAGACGACCGGTTCATCTCGCGGTACGGGTAACGAAACCAACTATGTAATGCAAAAATTCGCGCGCGCCGTTATTGGTACCAATAACGTTGACTGCTGCGCTCGCGTCTGACACGGCCCATCGGTTGCAGGTCTGCACCAATCGGTCGGTAACGGCGCAATGAGTAATGCTATCAATGAAATTGATAACACAGATTTAGTATTCATCTTCGGGTACAACCCGGCGGATTCCCACCCGATCGTGGCGAATCACGTGATTAATGCTAAACGTAACGGGGCGAAAATCATCGTCTGCGATCCGCGCAAAATTGAAACCGCGCGTATTGCCGACATGCACATCGCGTTGAAAAACGGCTCGAACATCGCGCTGCTCAACGCTATGGGTCATGTCATCATCGAAGAAAAACTGTACGACCAGGCGTTCGTCGCCTCCCGTACGGAAGGATTCGAAGAGTACAGCAAGATCGTCGAAGGCTACACGCCGGAGTCCGTCGAAGATATCACTGGCGTTAGCGCGCAGGATATTCGTCAGGCTGCACGTATGTATGCCACGGCGAAAAGCGCGGCAATCCTGTGGGGCATGGGTGTTACCCAGTTCTATCAGGGCGTGGAAACCGTGCGTTCACTGACCAGCCTCGCAATGCTGACCGGCAACCTCGGTAAGCCGAGCGTGGGCGTTAACCCGGTTCGTGGGCAGAACAACGTTCAGGGCGCATGTGACATGGGCGCGCTGCCGGATACTTATCCGGGCTATCAGTATGTGAAAGATCCGGCTAACCGCGAGAAGTTCGCTAAAGCCTGGGGCGTGGAAAGTCTGCCTGCTCATACCGGCTATCGCATCAGCGAACTGCCGCACCGTGCAGCGCATGGCGAAGTACGCGCGGCGTACATCATGGGTGAAGATCCATTACAAACCGATGCTGAACTCTCCGCAGTGCGCAAAGGCTTTGAGGATCTGGAACTGGTCATCGTGCAGGATATCTTCATGACCAAAACTGCCGCTGCCGCAGACGTTATTTTACCGTCTACGTCATGGGGTGAGCATGAAGGCGTATTCTCCGCAGCTGACCGTGGCTTCCAGCGCTTCTTTAAAGCCGTTGAGCCGAAGTGGGATCTGAAAACGGACTGGCAGATTATCAGTGAAATCGCCACCCGTATGGGCTACCCGATGCACTACAACAACACCCAGGAAATCTGGGACGAGTTGCGTCATCTGTGCCCGGATTTCTACGGTGCCACTTACGAGAAAATGGGTGAACTGGGTTATATCCAGTGGCCTTGCCGCGACACCTCAGAAGCCGACCAGGGTACGTCTTATCTCTTCAAAGAGAAGTTCGACACCCCGAACGGCCTGGCGCAGTTCTTCACCTGCGACTGGGTAGCGCCAATCGACAAACTCACTGAGGAGTACCCGATGGTACTGTCTACAGTGCGTGAAGTCGGCCACTACTCTTGCCGCTCGATGACCGGTAACTGTGCGGCGTTGGCCGCGCTGGCGGATGAACCGGGCTATGCCCAGATCAACACCGCCGACGCAGAACGCCTGGGCATCCAGGATGAAGAGCTGGTGTGGGTGAACTCGCGTAAAGGCCGGGTCATTACCCGTGCGGCAGTCAGCGATCGTCCAAACAAAGGCGCGATTTACATGACCTACCAGTGGTGGATTGGCGCATGTAATGAACTGGTGACCGAGAACTTAAGCCCGATTACCAAAACGCCGGAGTACAAGTACTGTGCTGTAAACGTTGAACGCATTGCCGATCAGCGCGCTGCCGAGCAGTATGTCATTGATGAGTACACCAAGCTGAAAGCCAGCCTGCGCGAAAGCGCGATGGGTTAAGCTTCCCCTGACGGCCTCCATTCGGAGGCCGTTTTTTTATGCACATAATCTCTCTATACTGTTCATTCCCTACACTAAATCTAAATATAAGATGAAACGACTTTTCGCCTTGATGGTGTTAATGACATGCTTTGTCCATGCCGAAGAGCCCGGTAGTCAGTTTTTGAAAGCCGCCGAGTCCGGAGACCGACGTGCACAATATTTCCTCGCTGATACCTGGTTTAGCTCAGGCGATTTGGGTCAAGCGGAATATTGGGCGCAAAAAGCCGCCGACAATGGTGATGCCGATGCTTACGCATTGCTGGCTCAGATTAAGATTACCAATCCGGTCAGTCTGGATTACCCCCAGGCCAAAACGCTGGCGGAAAAAGCGACCCAGGCAGGCAGTAAAACCGGGGAAATTACGCTGGCGCGTATTCTGGTCAACACTCAGGCTGGACACACCGATTACCCCAAAGCCATTACCTTGCTGCAAAACGCCTCCGAGGACCTGGAAAACGACTCCGCCGTCGACGCGCAAATGCTGCTTGGGCTGATTTACGCCAACGGCGTGGGTATTCCCGCAGACGATGAGAAAGCGACGTGGTATTTCAAACGTAGCTCTGCCATTTCCCGCACCGGTTATTCCGAATACTGGGCTGGGATGATGTTCTTAAACGGTGAGCAGGGTTTTATCGTGAAGAATAAACAGAAGGCACTGCACTGGCTGAATTTGAGCTGTACGGAAGGATTCGATACCGGCTGCGAAGAGTTTGATAAGTTAACCAATGGGTAGCCGTTGTCGGCCTGATAAGCGTAGCGCCATCAGGCAACCCGGAGAAGGTTGCCGGATGGCGGCGTTGCCTTATCCGGCCTACAAGGCGGTCTTATCAAACTGACCTAATACTTCGCGCTCATAGGCCAACGCTTTTTTGCGGTCAAATTTGTGTTCCCACTTGGAGATAACCAGCACCGCCAGTGCGTTACCCACCACGTTCAGCGCGGTACGCGCCATGTCGAGGATACGGTCAACACCGGCAATAAACGCCAGGCCTTCCAGCGGGATCCCCACGCTGCCCAGCGTTGCCAGCAGCACCACGAATGATACGCCCGGCACGCCCGCAATCCCTTTCGAGGTCACCATCAACGTCAACACCAGCACGATTTCCTGCCACAGCGACAGGTCGATACCATACAGCTGCGCAATAAAGATCGCGGCAATACTCTGGTACAGCGTTGAACCATCAAGGTTGAATGAGTAGCCGGTCGGCACCACAAAGCTGGTGATTGAAGCCGGTGCGCCATAGGCTTCCATCTTCTCGATAATACGCGGCAGTACGCTCTCGGAGCTGGCGGTAGAGTAAGCCAGAATCAACTCGTCTTTCAGAATGCGGATCAGGATCCAGATGCTCAAACCGCAGATACGCGCGACAATCCCCAGCACCACCAGCGCGAAGAACAGGATGGCAAAGTGCACCAACAGCACCAGCTTCGCCAGCGGCCACAGGGAGGCAAAACCGAAGTTCGCGACGGTAACGGCAATCAGCGCGAAAACGCCGACTGGCGCATAGCGCATAACCATGTGGGTCACTTTAAACATGGTTTCGGAAATAGAGCGGAACACGGTAACCAGCGGCTCGCGGTGAGTTGCCGGCAGGGAAGACAAGCCTAAACCGAACAGCACCGAGAAGAAGATAATCGGCAGCATATCGCCTTTTGCCATTGAGGCGACGATATTGGTCGGCACCAGTGACAAAATTGTCCCCATCAAACCATGCGCGTGGCTCTGTACTTCTGCAGTCGTGCTTTGATATTTCGAAATATCCACGGTCGCCAGTTGCGACATATCAATCCCGGAACCCGGCTGGAACACATTAGCCAGCGTGATCCCAAGGATAATCGCCACGGTGGTGATCACTTCGAAATAGAGAATAGTTTTGGCGCCAATGCGGCCCAGCTGTTTTGCATCACCGACTCCGGCGATACCGACAACCAGCGTAGAGATGACAATGGGCACAACGATCATTTTGATCAGATGGATAAAGATATCGCCCGCCGGTGACAGCAGGTTTACAACCAGCCATTCACGGCTGTCACTATGGTAATGCAGGTAACTCCCTAGCAGAATGCCCAGCACCATGGCGATTAGAATCTGCCATGCCAGGCTGACTTTCAAATTTTTCATAACAACGGACTTCCTCGATGGAGCGCTATTCCACATGCGGTGTGTGGGAATAGTACATACTGAAAGGGTATGAATTGTGTTGCGTTCGTTTATGGAGTTTTTTAACGCTTATTATCATTATCATCTGCATGGCATTCCGCGCAACCCTCTAAGAACAGGGCTTTTGGCTGATTTTATGCATAAAAATGCAATTTTATCGCGGTATTGATGAATAACTTTTTGTTATAAAAGAATTTTAATATGTTCAAAAATGAAGAAGTCATGGTGTGAGTTTTTTTCGCCCATTTGTTCGTTTGCCTGTTTTTTAAACAGGCCAAATGATACAAATCACAAAAAAAACAAATTTATTTTTGCCGATTCTGTAATAACTTCGCCATATTAATAGAGTCAACGAGCTGTGCCCGGTTCACCCTCGGCGAGTTTAAATCCATAACCTTTTGCCACACTGAAATAGCCTGGGCGTAGTCTGCCTGCATAAACGCATCTGAGGCTAACAGCATCAGCGCGGTGACCTCTGCCGGGTCCAGCGCCAGAGCCTTATCAATCATCTCGCGAGTGGGCGGCGTCATATGTTGTCCGGCCTGGTAATACAATACCGTTGCCATCGCTGAATAGATCTCAGCATTTTCACCGCCGACACGCAGCGCCTGTTCGTAGGCCAGCAGCGCATTGTGATACGCGTTTTGCCAAAGATAATACTCCCCGAGTTGCGCCCATTTCACGCCGTCCTGTGGATTAGCACGAATCTGCGATTGCAGCAAAAGCAGCTGTTTTTCCTGAATATTTTCATCGGAGAAAGCATGTAAAGGGTCCGCCAGTCGCGTCTGCTCCTGACGAACCGCCTGCCATTTTGGCGTCAACAGGTAGCCTCCAATACAGGCCACAACCATCAGCACCGCCGCAGCGGTCAGTCGCTTCATGGGCATTGGGCGTAACGACGGTTCGCACTGGTTCATTGCTCACCCTCCTCCGTATGCTGACGTCTTCTCACTCGCCAGACCACCACACCTACCAGCAATAACAACAGGCACGGTAACGCCCACAGCAGCAACGTTTGCTCATTCAGCGGCGGATTATAACGAACGAAGTCACCATAACGCTCGGTCATCCATGTCGTGATCTCAGCTTCGCTTTTCCCTTCCGCCACCATGCTATAAACCTGATGGCGCATACTGACCGCTACCGGCGCATTGGATTCCAGCAAGTTTTGGTTTTGACACTGCGGGCAGCGAAGCTGGCTGGCAATGGACAGCGCTTGTTCCTGCTGTTGCGGGTTGGCAAACGTCCATGTGTCCACAACCTGGGCATGGGTAGCGAAAGTGATGAAAAACAGGAGGAGCGTTAAGAGTAAAAATTTTTTGCCGGAAGGCGCTGCGCTTATCCGGCCTACGGTTCGCGCTGCCTGTAGGCCGGATAAGGCGTTTACGCCGCCATCCGGCAACGCTGTTATTAATTTACGCATCACGCTTCCTTCCTCGCCATCCGCTCAGCAGCGCGCCAAAGACCATTAATAGTCCCCCACCCCAAATCCAGCGCACGCCGGTCTGCACGTACAAACGCATGGCATAGCGGTCAGGTCCGGTTTTTTCACCCATTACCGCGTACCAGTCATGCATCAGATTCCAGCGGATCCCCGGCTCCATCATCTGTTGACGGCGCGCGGCATAGAAGCGCCTTTCGGGTTGCAGGCTGCCAATACGTTTCTCATTGTGCCACAGCGTGATCTGCGCTTTTTCACTGGTGTAGTTACCTTTGGCTTCCAGGTCGAGACGCTCAAAACGGAAAATGTAACCCGCCAGTTCAACCTGCTGCCCAGGGCTCAGGTTCAGGCTTATCTCCTGACGGCTACCGCTGGAAAAGACGATCCCCGCCGCAAACATCAGCACCCCGGCATGCGCCAGCAGTGCCGGAAGCTGGATGCGGAAAGACACGTTGCGGCTTCTGACCGTTGCCAGCACGATAACCAGCAGCATCAGCAGGCCAAAGGGCAGCGTAGCACGGTTAAAGTACGGTGCGCCTACGGAGAGCCGTCCCCAGCCGAACAGCCCGTAAATCATCGGGTAGAGCGTGCCAATCAACACAATCAGCAGCACCGCACTAAAGAGCAGCAGCGCAACCAGAATCAGCATCTCGCGTGACCAACCGCCAAAACGTGCATTCTGCCGGACTTGCTGGCCCCGCCAGGCGTACAGCCCGAGCGACGCCAGACTCAACACGGTAAACAGCGCAAACAGCGGCGCGGCGCGGACGTTATCCAGCGCGAAAGCATGCACCGAAACGAGAATGCCGGAACGCACAATCAGCGTCCCCAGCAGCGATAAAATCAGCGTGACGATCGCCAGCAGCAGCGACCAGTGGCGGAAGATTCCGCGCTGGCGCGTGATATACAGGCTATGCAGCAGCGCGCTGGCGGAAAGCCAGGGTAATAAGGAGGCATTTTCAACCGGGTCCCAGAACCACCAGCCGCCCCAGCCCAGCTCGCAATAGGCCCACCAGGAGCCGAGGATAATTCCCAGCGTCAGCGCGCACCAGCCGGGCAGCGCCCAGCGCCAGCACACCCAGGCGCTCTGCGCATTAAAGTCACCACGTAGCAGCGAGGCCAGCGCCACGCCTGCCGCCACCATCAAACCACCGTAACCCAGATACAGCAGAGGTGGATGGAGGATTAACCCGAGATGTTGCAGCATCGGGTTAAGGTCGCGCCCTTCAATGGCTGGCGGGAAGATGCGCACGAACGGATCGGACCATACCACCACAAACAGCAGCAGCAGGGCCGTTATCATTGAAAGGACGCTGAGCGTCAGCGGAAACAGCGCGTCGGTATCACGCCGATAGCGAAGAGCAAACAGCGCGCTCCAGCCGGAAAGAAACAGCACCCACAGCAGCAGCGATCCTTCATGACCGCCCCACACCGCCGCCAGT
Source organism: Citrobacter sp. Cpo037 (assembly GCF_030332945.1). Classification (NCBI taxonomy): domain Bacteria; kingdom Pseudomonadati; phylum Pseudomonadota; class Gammaproteobacteria; order Enterobacterales; family Enterobacteriaceae; genus Citrobacter; species Citrobacter sp. Cpo037. The sequence goes on along the minus strand of NZ_JAOWGW010000076.1, from coordinate 90,564 downwards.
TTTAATCCCCACGGCAGTAGACTGTAACTGTGCTGAGCAACGTAGACCACCGAAAAATCGCTGGTCAAAAAGCAGAATACCAGAATGGCAAAAGCCAGCAGTAGCAGGGTAAATTGCGCCCACACGCCCACCGTTGCAAGGCGCATCACCCCTTGCCAGCGCTGGCGGACACCCACCAACACGGCAAGCGGGGTCAACACGTTGACCCCAAGGCTTAATAACAGCGCCAGAAAACCGGCTTCAGGAAGGAGAACGTCCAGATATCACCTTACGCAACAGTTAGCTGACCCGCATAGAGTATAAAAAAACGCAGCAGCAGTACGCCGGTCAGGCTGGCGCCGCACACTGCCAGCACGCCATGAAACGTCGAACTGCGGTTGGCCCAGGGTTTTAGCAGCATCGGCAGTATCAGCCCAAGCCCAGCCACGCCAAGCCAGAACCACCAGGTCCAGAATCCGCCGCCCAGTGCCGCCGCCAGCGCGCGCATTTTGCCGTCATCGCCCAGCGCCAGACCGACGAAGAACGCCGCCAGCAGGAAGATCTCCAGCCATACCACCGGGACTTCCATGCGGTGCACAAAGTGCGCTTCGGTGCTGTGCGGGTTGCTACGATGGCGTAACGCCATGGCGATCAGCGCCACCGCGGCGCCGGAGGAGATCCCAGAGAACAGGAACAGCACCGGCAGGATCGGGTTATTCAGGAACGGGTAAGATTTCAGCGCCGACAGCAGGAAGCCGGTGTACGCCCCGAGCAGAACTGCCAGCACCAGCATTAACGTCTCAAGCGCACGATGGAAAGTCCCGATCAGCGTCAATACTTTCTGCACGATACCTAACCGCGGCAGCCAGCGCTGTTGCAGGGCAATCACCTCTTTTTCAAAGATTTTTGCCAGCCACAGCACTAACACCACCATGTACAACTGGAACAGCATGACCCCCATTGACATCACCGAAGTGAAGCTGTAGTGGAACATCAGTTTCCAGAAAGTCCATGGACGCGTCAGGTGGAACACCAGAATTAACAGACCGAGGATAATCGCCCCCGGTCCTAACACCAGAGTAGTGCGCAGCAGCGTGCTGTCCGAACCGCCCGCCTCCGGATGGAAGCGACGCAGCAGAATCGCCAGCGTGACCAGTCCGGCAGAGATACCTATCAGGAACAGATAGATGGCAATGGGCCAGTCCCACACCAATGATTCAAAATGAAATGCAGAAGCGGATGTCATTGGCTCACCTCCCCAAATTTAAAGGGAACGCGGTAGACCTTCGGTTTTGTACCCAACGCCAGCTTGTAACGGTAGGTCGTTTTCTGCTGCAACAAACGGGAGATATCGCTGTTGGGATCGTCCAGATTACCAAACGTCAGCGCCTTCGTCGGACATGACTCAACGCAGGCGGGCTGTTTGCCCGCTTTCAGGTTGGTTTTCCGGCAGAAATCGCATTTATCCGCCGTTTTGCTCACCGGATGGATAAAGCGCACGCGATAAGGACACGCGGCGATGCAGTACTGGCAGCCAACACAAAGGTCCGGGTTCACATCCACAATGCCGCTGGCGGCATCGCGATACGATGCCCCCGTCGGGCAGACGTCAACGCAGGGAGCGTGGTCGCAGTGCTGGCACGAGTGACGGAAGAAGCGATACTTCACATCAGGAAACGTACCCTGTGGCTCACTGCGAATAATCGTCAGACGCGATACGCCTTCCGGCACGTTGTTGACTTCGCGACAAGCATCCATACAGGCCGTACAGCCGATGCATAATGACTCATCATGTACCATACCGTAACGCACGCCGTTGATGTTCAGCGTCTTCGCCACAACGCGCCCCGCCGTCCCGCTCACTGCCACCAGCGCGCCGACGCCGGTGATAAACTGGCGACGAGAGCAACTCATGGATGCTCCTTAAGCAACGGAATCGACGCCGGGTTAAAGTTCGGATTGTTACGCTGATCGCTGTGGCAATCGACGCAAATCTTGATCCGTCCTTTATCGCTCAGCGTTTGCATCGTGTCTTGCTTCGGATGCAGTGAGTGACAGCTGGCACACGCCACTTTGGTTACGTGGACATCGTGCGGCCAGAACGCTTTTTGCAGCTGCTCAGGCAGGTGACAGGACATACAGACGCTGTTCTGCTGCTCCACGTTGTACATCGGCTCATTAAAGCGCATCACATCTTTCACCCCTTCACGGTGGTTCGGTGACGGCTGGCCGTGACAGTTGGTGCAGGTGACCGGCAGTTTGTTATTCGGGTTGATGACTTCCGCATGCTTACCATGCATGCCTTCGGTATCTGGCTTGTGACAGTCCAGACAGGCGGCATCCGGATTACGCTGTTGGGTAACCGTCCAGCGTTGATCCGACTCCTGCGGCGTTGGCGTGGCAGTGATTCCACTCAGGCTCCATAACAAGCCTGACGCCAGCACCCCAGCAGTTAATAACGAACGTAATACGCTCATATTCACTCCGTTGAGTTATCCGCCCCTTGCGGGGCGAAATGGGGTTATTGGCTTAACAGACCGTTTTTACGCGCCTGATCTTCCCACTGCGGAATCACCGTTTTGATGAAGTCCTGCTTCTCAGCATTGATTTGCTGCATGTTCAGACCAATCGCCGCCTGGGCTTTCTCTTTGGTCGAGATATCCGGCAACGGAATTTCATGCGTGATGCCTTTGGTCGCCAGCAGACGGACCAGTTTGGTACGCGCGTCAGCGGCTTTATCCATTGCGCTACCCAGCATCCGCAGACCTTCTTCCGGGGCGTGCATATGAATGCCGTGTGAGGCGATAGACAGGTCCCAGCGCCATTGTGCGTGACGGATATCTTCCAGAATCGGCTTCATTTCCGCTTCAGTCGCGCCCGCATCCCATGCGGCTTTCGCTTCGAAGTGCGCACGAACCAGCTGATCTTCAACCTTGATTTTCAGGTCATGAATGGCCTGTTTACGCTCGGCGACCACTTTTTGCAGGGACGCTTTGTCCTGGGTGTGGCAGTTCGCGCAGGTCTGAGGGAAGTTATCGAACGGATTACCAATCTTATGGTCGGTGTAGATCTTGCCTTCCGCGTTTTGCACTTTCGGCATGTGGCAGTCGATACAGGTCACGTTGTTCTTGCCGTGAATGCCCGCGCTCCAGGTTTCATACTCCGGGTGCTGCGCTTTCAGCATCGGCGTTTTAGACAGGGAGTTGGTCCAGTCAGAGAAAGCAATGTTGTCGTAGTATTTCTCCATGTTCTCGACTTTCATGCCGTCGTCCCACGGGAACTTAACGGCTTTGTTTTTACCGTCGAAGTAGTATTCCACGTGACACTGGCCGCAGACCATGGATTGCTGGTCAAAGCGACCGGCTTTCTCAAACGGTTTACCGATGGCTTCCATCGCGCGTTCTGCATAAGGACGCGACAGAGTCAGTTCTGGCTTGCCTTTGGCGAAGTCTGGTGACGCGGTATTATGGCAATCCGCACAACCGAGGTTGTTAACAATTTCCGGACCGCCGCGCGCCCATTTACCGTGGAAGTAGCCATCTTCACCGTCTTTCTGGATAAGACGCGCTACGTCCGGGCTTTTACAGCTCCAGCAGGCCATCGGCAACGGACCATCTTCTGCCGTTTTTGGTGCGCCGGTACGTAAGGTTTCACGGACATCGGTCACGGCATACGCGTGTCCCCGCGGTTTGTTGTAATCGCGCGAGAATGGGTATCCCGCCCACAAGATCACCAGACGCGGATCTTCTGCCAGTGCATCTTCACGGGCTGATTGCTCAGACGTGGCTTTCCAGGAGAGATATTGATCGGGATGCTGAGGTGCGAAGGTTTCATTCTTCGCTTCAACGGTGACGGTTTTTGCAGGTACAGAAGTTTGTTCAGCGTGAACAGCAGAAATAAATAATAAAGGTAATAACAGGCTGAAGAAACGGCGTACGCGTGATTTTATCCTTGCCATAGGGGTCTCATCCAGATGACGCCATTATCTGCAATGGCGGTTCTTTTATTGTTTTCCACAACAGCAACCACACGAATACTGTCATGACATTGCTCCACCCTATTTGTAACAAGAAACCACACTGAAAATGTTGTTTTTAATCAATTGTAAGTGTATGTAAAATACCACTTTAGAGTTATAACACCCCTCTAACCTCTCACTCTTTTGTCTAATTCAGAGACAGATCACCTTTTCAACAATCCTTTAGATAACTGCATGTTATCGCGAGATTTGATCAATTTTTGCTAGTTCCCTTCAAAATTCAGTTTGTCGCTAATTTGCACAATTCGTTTATTGCGTGATCTGCCGCGCAAATACTAAACAAAACTCTCAAAGCCCCTACATTTAACGTTTATGAGACATATTATTAACATCCTACAAGGAGAACAAAAGCCATGAGCCAAATACATAAACACGCTATTCCCGCAAACATTGCGGATCGTTGCCTGATAAATCCGGAGCAGTACGCAGAGAAATACCAGCAATCCGTTAACGAACCCGACACATTTTGGGGCGAGCAGGGAAAGATTCTTGATTGGATCAAGCCGTACAGCCAGGTGAAGAACACCTCCTTCGCACCAGGCAACGTGTCTATTAAATGGTACGAAGACGGCACCCTGAACCTGGCCGCAAACTGCCTTGACCGCCATCTGCAGGCAAACGGCGATCGTACCGCCATTATCTGGGAGGGCGATGACGCTACCCAAAGCAAAAACATTACCTATCGCGAGTTGCATCGCGATGTCTGCCGTTTCGCCAATACGCTACTGGATTTAGGCATTAAAAAAGGTGACGTGGTGGCCATTTATATGCCGATGGTGCCAGAGGCTGCGGTTGCCATGCTGGCCTGTGCCCGCATAGGGGCCGTGCATTCTGTCATCTTCGGTGGTTTCTCACCGGAAGCCGTCGCCGGACGTATCATCGACTCTAATTCACGCCTGGTGATCACCGCCGATGAAGGCGTACGCGCCGGACGCGCTATCCCGTTGAAAAAGAACGTCGATGATGCGCTGAAAAACCCGAACGTGAAAACCGTTGAACATGTGGTCGTCCTCAAACGTACCGGTGGTAAAACGGAGTGGCAGGAAGGCCGTGACCTGTGGTGGTCCGATCTTATCGAGAAAGCCAGCTCAGAACACCAACCGGAAGAGATGAACGCGGAAGATCCGCTGTTTATCCTGTATACCTCCGGTTCAACCGGCAAGCCGAAAGGCGTGCTGCACACCACCGGCGGGTATCTGGTCTACGCTGCAACCACCTTTAAGTACGTGTTTGATTATCATCAGGGCGATATCTATTGGTGTACCGCTGACGTGGGTTGGGTAACCGGACACAGCTACCTGCTGTACGGCCCGCTGGCCTGCGGCGCAACCACGCTGATGTTTGAAGGTGTGCCAAACTGGCCAACGCCTGCGCGTATGTCGCAGGTTGTGGACAAGCACCAGGTCAATATTCTGTATACCGCACCGACCGCCATTCGCGCACTGATGGCAGAAGGCGACAAAGCGATTGAAGGTACTGACCGTTCGTCGCTGCGTATCCTGGGTTCCGTTGGCGAGCCGATCAACCCGGAGGCGTGGGAGTGGTACTGGAAGAAGATCGGCAACGAAAAATGCCCGGTCGTCGATACCTGGTGGCAGACCGAAACCGGGGGATTCATGATCACCCCACTGCCGGGCGCTACCGAGCTGAAAGCCGGTTCTGCAACCCGTCCGTTCTTTGGCGTACAGCCTGCGATTGTCGATAACGAAGGTAATCCGCTGGAAGGCGCGACGGAAGGTAACCTGGTGATTACCGACTCGTGGCCAGGCCAGGCGAGAACCCTGTTTGGCGATCATGAACGCTTTGAGCAAACCTACTTCTCTACCTTCAAGAATATGTACTTCAGCGGTGACGGCGCGCGCCGTGACGAAGATGGCTATTACTGGATCACCGGACGAGTGGACGATGTGCTGAACGTCTCCGGCCACCGTCTGGGAACGGCTGAAATCGAATCAGCGCTGGTGTCGCATCCGAAGATTGCTGAAGCCGCAGTGGTCGGTATCCCGCATAACATTAAAGGTCAGGCGATCTACGCCTACGTCACGCTGAATCACGGCGAAGAACCGTCACCTGAGTTGTACGCCGAGGTTCGCAACTGGGTGCGTAAAGAAATTGGCCCGCTGGCAACGCCAGACGTGCTGCACTGGACCGACTCACTGCCGAAAACCCGCTCCGGCAAAATCATGCGCCGCATTCTGCGTAAAATCGCGGCGGGCGATACCAGCAATCTGGGCGATACCTCGACCCTCGCCGATCCTGGCGTAGTTGAGAAACTGCTCGAAGAGAAGCAGGCCATCGCGATGCCATCATAACAAAGTCCTGAAAATGCCGGATGGCGACGCGAAAGCGTCTTATCCGGCCTACAAATCTGACCCTACCCTCTCTTCACCGGGAGGGAAATATAAAAAACCTCCCCCAAAGGATTTCGCGTTGCAGGACTGCGACAGCAGCCAGGTCATGCCTGCTGCGCGAAAGACGAAGGGGACCTCTGGAGAGCTCTGTGATGAATGACCAAATTTATCAGCGGATAGAAGACAGTGCGCGTTTCAGGGAGTTAGTGGAAAAACGGCAACGGTTTGCCACCATTCTGTCCATCATCATGCTGGCAGTTTATATCGGCTTTATTTTATTGATTGCCTTTGCGCCGGGCTGGCTGGGTACTCCGCTACACGCGGGAACCAGCGTCACCCGCGGTATTCCGATTGGGGTCGGTGTGATCCTTATCTCCTTCATCCTGACCGGGATCTACATCTGGCGGGCAAACGGTGAATTCGATCGCCTGAACAATGCGGTTCTGCACGAGGTTAAAGCATCATGAAGAGAGTCCTGACGGCGCTTGCCGCCACGCTGCCCTTCGCCGCAAACGCGGCGGATGCTATTAGCGGTGCAGTCCAGCGCCAGCCAACCAACTGGCAGGCGATTATCATGTTCCTGATTTTCGTCATCTTTACGCTCGGCATTACCTACTGGGCGTCAAAGCGCGTACGTTCGCGTAATGACTACTACACCGCTGGCGGTAACATCACCGGTTTCCAGAACGGGCTGGCGATTGCGGGCGACTATATGTCGGCGGCATCGTTCCTCGGGATTTCCGCGCTGGTGTTTACCTCGGGTTATGACGGGCTGATCTATTCCCTCGGCTTCCTGGTTGGCTGGCCAATTATCCTGTTTCTGATTGCTGAGCGTTTGCGTAACCTGGGTCGTTACACCTTTGCCGACGTTGCGTCTTATCGTCTGAAGCAAGGGCCAATCCGTATTCTGTCCGCCTGTGGTTCCCTGGTGGTGGTTGCGCTGTACCTGATCGCGCAGATGGTTGGTGCAGGTAAGCTGATTGAGCTGCTGTTTGGTCTGAACTATCACATCGCTGTCGTACTGGTTGGCGTGCTGATGATGATGTACGTTTTGTTTGGCGGCATGTTGGCGACCACCTGGGTACAGATCATCAAAGCCGTACTGTTGCTGTTCGGTGCCAGCTTCATGGCCTTTATGGTGATGAAACACGTCGGCTTTAGCTTCAATAATCTGTTCACCGAAGCGATGGCGGTACACCCGAAAGGCTCAGCCATTATGAGTCCGGGCGGACTGGTGAAAGATCCGATCTCCGCGCTGTCGTTAGGTCTCGGCCTGATGTTTGGTACGGCAGGCTTGCCGCACATCCTGATGCGCTTCTTCACGGTTAGCGATGCCCGTGAAGCACGTAAGAGCGTGTTCTACGCCACCGGTTTTATGGGTTATTTCTACATCCTGACCTTTATCATCGGCTTTGGCGCAATCATGCTGGTAGGTGCTAATCCGGCGTACAAAGATGCTGCGGGCGCGCTGATTGGCGGTAATAACATGGCGGCAGTTCACCTGGCGAATGCGGTAGGCGGTAACCTGTTCCTCGGCTTCATCTCAGCAGTGGCCTTTGCCACCATCCTGGCGGTGGTTGCCGGCCTGACGTTGGCGGGCGCATCGGCGGTTTCTCACGACCTGTACGCCAACGTATTCCGTAAAGGCGCAACTGAACGTGAAGAGCTGCGAGTCTCGAAGATTACCGTACTGGTGCTGGGCGTAATTGCTATTCTGCTCGGCGTGCTGTTTGAGAACCAGAACATCGCCTTCATGGTGGGCCTGGCGTTTGCTATCGCGGCCAGCTGCAACTTCCCTATCATTCTGCTCTCCATGTACTGGTCAAAACTGACCACGCGTGGCGCAATGTTGGGTGGCTGGTTAGGCCTGCTGACGGCGGTTGTGCTGATGGTGCTTGGCCCAACGATTTGGGTCCAGATCCTCGGACACGAAAAAGCCATTTTCCCGTATGAGTATCCGGCGCTGTTCTCCATCAGCGTAGCATTCCTCGGGATCTGGTTCTTCTCAGCCACCGACAACTCAGAAGAAGGCAACCGCGAACGCGAGCAGTTCCGTGCTCAGTTCATCCGTTCCCAGACCGGGTACGGCGTAGAACAAGGTCGCGCGCACTAACTTCCCTTCTCCTCCGGCTTTCGGGCCGGAGGATTACATCCTTTCTCAGAACATCAGCTTCGCCACCAGTGGTGCCACCAGCACCATCACCACGCCGGAAAGCATCATCACCAGGCTGGCAACGACCCCTTCCTGCTGACCGAGCTCATAAGAGCGTGCCGTGCCTGCGCCGTGCGATGCTGCGCCAAATCCTGCGCCTTTCGCCATCCCTTCACGAATAGAAAGCCGTAAAAACAGCACATCGCCGACCGCCATACCAAATACACCGGTCACCACCACGAACAATGCCACCAGGTCCGGCTGCCCGCCCAACGGTTCTGCCGCCGCCAGCGCAAACGGTGTGGTGACGGAGCGCACCGCCAGACTGCGTTGGATCTCATCAGGCAACATAAACAGGCGCGCCAGCCATACGGAACTGGTGACGGCCACCAGCGTTGCCGTTACCACACCCGCCGTCAGCGACATCCAGTGACGCTTAATCACGGCAAGGTTGTCATACACCGGAACGGCAAAGGCGATGGTAGCCGGGCCTAACAGCCACAGCAACCAGTGCGATTCACCAATATAGTTTTGCCAGGAGATATGGCCGAAAACCAGCATCAGCACCAGCAGGGCCGGGGTGAGAACTAATGGCATCAGGGGTAATTTACGAAAACGGCGATACAGACGCTTATTGGCAAAGTAGATACCCAGCGTAATCACCAGACACAATACGCTTAACTGGAAATTACTCACGGTTTAGCCTGCGCATTTCATAGCGATACACTTTATCCACGACCCACGCCGTTGCGCCGAGCACCATCAGCGTACTGATCGCAATCACGGCAAATATACGCCAGCCATCAACCAGCAACAGCTGCGTGTAGTTCACAACGGCGACCACCGCCGGGACAAAAAACAGAAGCATTTCAGCCAGTAACCAGCGAGCACCTGCGCGAATCCAGTTCAGCGGGATAACTCGACAGACAATTAACGCCAGCATCAGCACCATCCCTACCAGGTTGGCAGGAAGCGGCAGATGCAGCCAGGAGACAAGATATTGAGCAAATACAAAGAGACCTGCATACAACAGAACCTGAACGGGGATCTGGAGTCGATGAATAACGGCAGGCGTCACGCGGCTTATCGCCACAGCCATGAGGGTATGTCCTTAAAAAATAGAGAGCGCCAGTATAGAGAGCCCCCGTCCAGGACTGAAATGAATTAAACTCATTGCAGGCATAGTCTTAAGGAATAATCATGGATATCAGAACGCTGAGATATTTTGTTGAGGTGGTTCGTCAGCAGAGCTTTACCCGCGCAGCGGAGAAGCTTTTTGTCACCCAGCCCACCATCAGCAAGATGTTGAAGAACCTTGAAGACGAGCTTAACTGCACGCTGTTAATCCGCGACGGTCGGCGACTGCTGTTAACCGACACCGGGCAGGTCGTTTTCGAACGCGGCCTGGCGATCCTTGCCGAGTTTCGCCAGCTTGAAGCGGAACTCAGTGACATTAATCACCTCAACAAGGGCGTGCTGCGCCTCGGTATCCCGCCCATGGTGGGGATGTTGATGGCCGGGCCGATCGGCCTGTTTCGCCAGCGCTATCCCGGCGTGGAGCTGAAGGTCTCTGAATTTGGCGGCTTAACCGTTCAGCAGGCGGTAATGAACGGTGACCTGGATGTCGCGATGACCGCGCTGCCGGTTGAAGAAGAGAGCGGTCTGGCAACCCTGCCGCTTTTTAGCCATCCACTTTGCGTGTTGGTTCCTCGCTCCGGTCAGTGGACAACGTGCGAATCCATTCCCCCTGAGGCGCTGGCGGAACATCCGCTGCTTATCTACAACGAAGATTTCGCGTTGAGCCGCCAATTGCTTGAGCTGTTTAGCCAACACAACGTCAAGCCCCGCATAGCGGTGCGCAGCGGGCAGTGGGATTTTCTGGCGGCAATGGTACAAGCCGGAGTCGGGATTGCCATTTTACCAGAGCCGATTTGCCAGCGACTGGATAAGCAAACGTTGCGCTGGATCCCTCTGGAGAGTGACTTACGCTGGCAGTTGGGCATGATTTGGCGCGAAGGCGTTTATCTGTCGCACAGCGCCCAGGCGTGGCTCAAATGCTGTGAAGGATTTTGGCTACCGCAAGCGTCGTAAAATGCCGGATGCGGCCTACATCGGTATGCTGGTCTTGTAGGCCTGATAAGCGTAGCGCATCAGGCACGTTCACCCGCATTAAAATCCATTATTTCACCTGCCCAATCTTGCGGGTACAAACCGTGCCTCACATCACGATAAAATGTTGAAAAAGGCCAGTCCTGTACCAGCTTTACCCAACCGTGCTTCACCGGGTTAATGTAAATATAATCAATATGCTGGCGATAATCATGTTCATCACGGATGGTGTGCTCCCAAAAGCGAGATTGCCAGATATGTCGGGAAGACAATGAGTGGGTGAAATGCTTCTTAATTTCCCGCCAGCGAGAGGAATAATCCGCATCATTGTCAGGTAACGTCCATATGCAATGCATATGCTCGGGTAAAACGACCCACGCATTAATGCGAAAAGGCCTAACCTTTTTGACCGCAGCGATTGCACACCGAAGCGCGTGAATGTTGGCAGTCAGAAGATGGCTTCGACGGTCCTGCAGATTTACCGTAAAAAACCAGGTTCCCCCATTGATGTAATTTCGTCGATAGTTGGACATGTTTCCCCCTTTCCTCAACCGTATGGAGAAAAGAGGGAATCAACAAGAGGGATGGATTCGTTCAGGAAAGCCGCTCGCAAATTACACGATGAATAATTTCTTGCAGCCAGTTGCGCGCCATTTGGCACACCCTTCGCCGGATGCGGCTAACGCCTTACCCGGCCTACATCGCTGTTGCCGGTTTTGTAGACCTGATAAGCGTAGCGCATCAGGCACACCTTTCGCCGGATGCGGTTAGCGCCTTATCCGGCCTACATCGCTGTTGCCGGTCTTGTAGGCCTGATAAGCGTAGCGCATCAGGCACACCCGTCGCCGGATGCGGCTAACGCCTTATCCGGCCTACATCGGTATGCCGGTCTTGTAGGCCGCATCAGGCACTACCGTTTACTGATTCTCGATCAACAGCGCTTCCAGCAAATCCAGGTCGTGCAGTAATTTTTGCAGCGTTTCATTGCTGATTTCACGCGTGGCGCGCAGATGATAAAGCTCCGCGCGTTCTGAACGTAGCGCTGCCAGGCGGAAACGCCGTTCGAGGTTTTCTTCCTGCATCGAGCTTTCCACATCGTTGCGCCCGTCGGCGCGTCGGCGCAGGTTACCAATCACGCGTGAACTCACCTCGGTGAGCAACTGGTTATCGATGTTCTCTTCGGTGTCCGCGGCCAGTCGCTCCTCCATTTTCTGGATCGCGACAATCGCCACTTCTGCCGTGGCAGCGCGGGCAATACGTTCCTCTTTCTGCTGCTGCGAGTGGTCTGCCACTTCCAGATGTTGTAGCAGAATCGGCAGCATCACCACGCCAACAAACAGCGAAAACAGGATCACGCCTGCGGCAAGGAAGATCAGCTCATATCGCGCCGGGAAGCCGCTACCGTCTGGTAACAACAGTGGAATGGAGAGCACACCAGCAAGAGTAATTGCCCCGCGTACACCGGCAAAAGAGGCGATCATGATTTCACGCGTCGTCCAGGATCCAAACTCCATCGGTTTTTTCTTCAGGAAGCGCAGACTGAACTTTTTCATGGTCCACAGCCAGCCAAAACGTACCAGCATTAGCGCCACGTAAATCAGCACGACATCGGTAAACAGCATCCAGATTTCAACATTCGGATCGGCCTCGGCCGCCGCCAAAGAAGACTCCAGAATTCCCGGTAACTGTAGCCCTAACAGCAAGAAGACCATGCCGTTAAATACAAACTCCAGCATCGCCCAGGTACTGTTAGCACGTAAACGCATCGCCAGCGGCGCGCGGCGCATCACCCCGGAACGGGTGATCGTCATCCCGGCAGCGACCGCCGCGAGGATACCGGAAACGCCGATATGTTCCGCAATCAGGTAAGACGCAAACGGCAGCAGGAACAGCAGGACGATTTGCGTTGCCGGCTCGTCACCGCCCCAGCGGCTGAGGAAGCGCAGGGAGCGGCCGTACAGCCAACTGACGACAAAACCAGCCAGGATGCCCCCAATCGCCACTTTGAAGAACTCAAGCGTTGCGCCACCAACGGTGAATACCATCGTGCCCATCGCCACGGCGACGGCAAACTTCAGAGAGACCAGACCGGAGGCGTCGTTCATCAACGCTTCGCCCTGCAGGATACCCATGATTTTCTTCGGTATACGTCCCTCTCCCACAATGCCGGAAAGTGCGACAGCATCGGTTGGCGATAGCACAGCAGCCAGCGCAAAGGCTGGGATGAGAGGGATCCCCGGCACTAGCCAGTAAATCATAAAGCCAATGCCGACCACCGTGACCAGTACCAGCGCCAGCGCCAGGCCGAAAATCTCTCGCCCGTGCTCGAGAAACTCACGCGTTGGCGTCTTCCAGCCATCGGCAAAGAGCAGCGGCGGGATGAACAGAACCAGGAACAGCTCAGGATCGAATTCCACATGCAAACCAAACGTCGGCCACGCCAGCAAGGCGCCGATGGCGATCTGCATAAGGGGTAAAGGAAGTTGGAAGGGCAATACGCGAGTAAATACCCCCGACAGCGAGACCACAAGGGTCATGATAAGTATGGTGAAAAAGATTTCCATGCGTTCCCTGTTTGCGATGTTTCTTATGATTGCTAATGAGAGGCGTCGTGCCTCAATTCTATCTAATTGAGAGTAACGCAAAAGACAACGAGTGTGTTCTGAAAATGAAAACGGGCGGCCAAAGCCACCCGTTTTTAGGATCGTCAGGAAATCAGAATCAGATAGCCCAACCGCCGGCGTAGAAGGCCACCAGCGCGATGGCGATCACCACGGTGCCGATGTTCAGTTTGCGCCATTCACCAGAAACGATGCGGCCAATTACCAGGGTCGCAAAGCCAATCATGATGCCGGTAACGATGTTACAGGTCAGCACGATAAATACGGCCGTAACCAGTCCTGCCATTGCGTCGACAAAGTCAGCGAAATCGATTTTCGCGACGTTGCTCAGCATCAACAGACCCACATACATCAGCGCAGGTGCCGTTGCGTACACAGGAACAAGATAAGAGAGCGGAGAGAGGAACAGGATCAGCAGGAACAGTACGCCAACGGTGATCGCTGTCAGGCCAGTTTTACCGCCTGCCGCCGTACCCGCTGCGGATTCAATGTAAACCGCCGCCGGAGCTGCACCCACCAGACCAGAGAACACGCTGCTCAGGGAGTCAGTGGTCAGCGCTTTGCCACCGTCGATAATCTGTCCGTCTTTATCCAGCAGATTCGCCTGTCCGGCTACCGCGCGGATGGTTCCGGTTGCATCGAAGACAGCGGTCATGACCAGCGCCAGCACGCTCGGCAGGACAATCGGGTTCAGTGCACCCATGATATCCAGGCTGCCGATCAGCGAGTTGCCGTTTTCATCACTCAGAGACGGCATGGCAAAAATGCCGGAGAAATGCACAGCCGGGTCGAAAATCAGACCAACCACGGAAATACCGATAATGGTCAGCAGAATGCCACCCGGTACTTTCAGTTTTTCGAGGCCAATAATCACCGCCAGACCAATCAACGACATAATGACCGGGAAGGTATCGAAGTCACCCAGCGCAACCGGCAGGCCGTCCAGCGGGTTCTTAATCACCAGGCCAACACCGTTTGCCGCAATCAGCAGCAGGAACAGGCCGATACCAATCCCCGTGCCATGCGCAACGCCCTGCGGCAGATTGCGCAGGATCCAGCTACGGATACCGGTCGCGGAAATGATGGTAAACAGGACACCCATCAGGAACACCGCACCCAGCGCAACGGGCACGCTAATATGTTGGCCCAGCACCAGACTGAATGCGGTAAATGCGGTCAGAGAAATGGCGCAACCAATTGCCAGCGGCAGGTTTGCCCACAGGCCCATCACGATTGAACCGACGCCTGCGACCAGACAGGTCGCCACAAATACAGCAGCAGGCGGGAACCCGGCTTTACCCAGCATCCCCGGAACCACGATAACGGAGTAGACCATGGCCAGGAAGGTAGTTAATCCGGCAACGACTTCCTGACGAACGGTACTGCCGCGGAGCGAAATTTTAAACCAGGCGTCGAGTGAACCGCCGGTACGCGCTGAAGGCGTAGACATAGAAAACATCCCCTGAGAGTTTATTTTTTCGTCATTATGCGTGCTGGACAATCCACTGCCTGCTAAACGTTTTCTCCATGTGCCAGGTTTGCGTCAATAGGGGTGTCGCAAAAAAGCAAACGTTTAGCTCCGCGCATAAAAAACGGGTGGTAAAAAAAAGCAAACGATTATCCAGCGATCATACGCTGGTTTTCAACTGAACTTTGCCGCTTTTTACTCATTTCTTCTTATAACGCGCAAGAAATAACCAGTCGATGCGCAAACGTTATCGTCAATGCGCAATTTGGCAACAAATTTCGCGGAGTTATTACAACATCGGCGTGTTTATTTCGCGCAACTCGCGCAAGAAAACAGGTGAAGATGCGTAAAATTTTTTGGCTAAAAAATCACCATTTCACTGGCAAATGGAGGGAGGTGGCTTACACTTACATTATCAACACAGGCCGGAACCTCCCCTAATGTGCTCGACTGAGGGGTGTTGATGTCGGGGGAAACCCTCCCGTGAACCAGCGGGATAGAGTGAAAGACAAAGACCGGAACCAAACTAAAGCGCCCTCTGTGGCGCTTTAGTTTTATGCCCTTCATACCCATCACATATTTTAAACCAATTAATCATCTTCCAGCAGCCGCGCTCCGGTCCCCTGCTCGCCAAGCTGATCGCCTGGGTTACGCAACGGGCAATCGCTGCGTGACAAGCATCCGCAACCAATACACCCATCCAGCTCATCACGTAGCGCCACCAAAGTATGAATGCGTCGGTCCAGTTCTTCACGCCATTGCGAAGAGAGCTGCTTCCACTCTTTGGCACTAAGCGAATGCCCCTCAGGTAATACACCTAACGCGTCACCGATCGTGGCCAGCGGGATCCCGATGCGTTGAGCAATCTTGATTATCGCGACGTAACGCAACACATCACGTTTGTATCGCCGCTGATTGCCGCTATTGCGCATGCTACTGATTAACCCTTTGCTTTCATAGAAATGCAGGGTCGATACCGCCACGCCGCTACGTTTGGCGACTTCACCTGGTGTGAGCAGCGCTTTTATCCGGGGTAATTTCTTTTCCATAAATCGCTTTACCTCAAGTTAACTTGAGGAATTATACTCGCCCACAGACAAAACGACGAATCGAATACTGAGAAAGAGGCAGCCCTATGTCCCATCAGCAGATTATTCAGACCCTTATTGAATGGATTGATGAACATATCGATCAACCGCTGAACATTGAGGCGGTGGCGAAAAAATCAGGTTACTCGAAGTGGTATTTACAAAGAATGTTCCGCACGGTGACGCGCCAGACCTTGGGTGACTACATCCGCCAGCGTCGACTTTTGCTGGCCGCCGTTGAACTACGGACAACTGAGCGACCTATTTTTGATATCGCGATGGATCTTGGTTATGTGTCGCAACAAACCTTCTCGCGTGTGTTTCGCCGCGAATTTGATCGTACTCCCAGCGACTACCGCCATCGTCTGTAAGATTATTGCCCGCTCTGCGTCAGTATGGCGGGCGACCGTTGTATCCAGTGCATGAACTCCTGCGGCGGCAGCGCCTTCGCAAAATACCAGCCCTGACAATACTGTACGCCGCGTTCAAGCAGCCATTCGATTTGCTCCTTCGTTTCCACCCCTTCCGCAATCGTCTTCAGGTGTAAGCTTTGTGCCATCTCAATAATATGTTCGGCAATCAAGTGACTGGTGCTATTAGTGGACAACGTGCTAATAAACGATTTGTCGATCTTCAGGATATCGACATTCAGCGCTGACAAATTATGCAGATTGGAATACCCCGTGCCAAAATCATCAAATGCCACTTCATAACCCGCCTTGCGGAACGCCTGGATTACGGGGGTCATTTTATGTACATCTATGAACCCACGCTCGGTCACTTCGACTTTAATTTGCTGGGCCGCCACGGAGTACTCACGATTTTTGTCGTTAATCAGAGCAATCAATCGGGATGAATGAAAGTCAGAAGCGGAAAGGTTAATCGAGATAGAAAGCTGAGGATGCGCCGAAAGAAAATACCCCAAATCGTTGAACACCTCTTCAACGACATAATCCGTGATCCGCTCAATCATTCCCTCTTTTTCAGCCAGTGGAATAAACTCCGTCGGGCTCATCACCTCACCTTTACAGCCCGGCCAGCGCAGCAGAGCTTCAGCACCAACACATTGCCCATTCTTAATATCAATGATCGGCTGGTAATGCAGGCAAAGCTGACGTTTTTTGATCGCGCGTTTTAATAAGCGCCGGGGAGATAAGTATTCCTGGCGCGTGCGCCACCACATTAGCAGTATCAGGATGCTGCAGATAATCCCGAAGGGAATGGTTAATGCCGCCTCGTGATAGAAAATCTGACTTACGCGGTTGTCTGAGGTCGACACTATAATCGCAATTGGACGTTTTTCTGAATGCACGATGGTGTAGAAGCGATCGTCTTGTTGAAAGGTCGAGGCTTCACCGCGTATGAGCGGCGCGAATTGCGCAATATTCGCCGCTTCGCTGGCAGAGAAAAACGTATCTGTTACTGTGTCATACACGCCCCATGAGAGATCCGGATCATCTGACATGACTTCGCTGTAGGACAATGGATTGATGACTGCGACGTAGTTCCCGCGTTGCATGTACGTCATTCTGTAGCCAGCGAAAAAAGGGGTATCGCGGTAGTAATAGATGGAGATATCCGGCGTACGTTTATAATCGGCTGTCGGCATAATATAAGTAACAGGCGGCGCCATCGACGTAGAGCACAAAAAGTGATCGCCCTGCGCATAAATTAGCTCACTGATATATAAACGACCGCGAATAATATTTAGCATACTTTTCTGATGTGCCGGGGTACACATCTTACCCTGATACAACTGGGCCATATCACGCGCCAAATCAGCTTGTAGGATCACCAATTCTGTTTTATTTAACACCAGTTGAGCAAAAGAGCGGAGTTGGCTATGGGTTTCGGTCATCGCCCGGATGTGTGCAAACCATATCGCCAGCACCACGGGGAACAATATCACCATGAATGTTCCCAGGAACTTCAGCAGCTTGCGTCGCGCTCTGTGATTCATGTCAGCCCTATTTCCCTGTTTCGTATATGCCAGAACCCATCAAGGCAGGATGCTATAAACACCGACTGATTAAGTTGCATGAATCTATCAGTATTAGCAACAGACTTCTCTATGTAAAAGTCTGATAATAGTTGATGATGATATTATTTTTCCGTAAGGCAAACTTAAAGTCATGCTTATTTCATAACGTTATTATCCCCAAGGAGTAATTTTTTATGAGCATTATCCTGGCTGCGTTTAAGAAATTCATTAAAGTTTTTTAACGTTTAATTTAGGATAAATATAACAAGTAGATTAAATGCATGTTTAAAGCATGGTTATTTTTTATCAACCCTTCATTAAATAAAGCCACACATTTAGAGTGGTTTTAGCCCTACAAAAATAACGTCCAATAGTGGTGAACAAACGACCAGTTGTGATATAGTTCACAAAAATCATGTAACAGAAACAATGTTTCATTCATGTTATTGCCCGTCGATAGCCAGAGTATCACACCCTCGGTGAACACCCCCGCGCTGTCCTGGGCATCCAGACTTTCTGAGGACGTTTTTCATGGCGACAATAACAACTGGCGTGGTTCTTCTGCGGTGGCAACTACTCAGCGCGGTGCTGATGTTTTTAGCCAGTACGCTCAATATCCGTTTTCGTAAATCAGATTATATTGGCCTGGCCGTCATTAGCAGCGGTTTGGGGCTGGTTTTTGCCTGCTGGTTTGCGACTGGATTGCTCGGCATAACCCTGGTGGATATGTCCGCTATCTGGAAGAACATTGAAACCGTGATGGTTGACGTGATGAGCCACACACCGCCAGATTGGCCGATGGTGTTGAACTGATCGTAAGAAAGCGTCCGACTGAACCCAGGCTTCAGTCGGACGCTCATTTTTAGGTTAAGTGACCCGATTCAAGGCTATGAACTACCACTCCATACGGAAACCCGCGTTAACCTGCCAGTTCATATCAATGTCACCTCCCGCCGACCTTTCCAGATCAACATACAACCGGGAGTTATTGTTCTGAGTAAGATGGATATTGGTACCTATACCATAGTTGATCCAAGAGTCACTTCCTCCTTCACTCACTTTCAGTGAGGCATCTTTACCCCAAACGATAACATCACGATCGCCAGCAAACTCATGCAGCAAATCCAGCTTCACGTAAATATCGCTATCCGGGCGCGATTCAAACCGATAACCTCCGCGCAATCCGACACGACCAATAACGCTGTCTATATCGTTTTGACGGACTTTCAACCCACTACTGGTGGTATAACTGGCCTCATCCAGATAGGTATACACCAGCTGACCTTGCGGTTCGATAAAAGTAGAGTTTCCCAAGCAAAACTCGCGACCGTATTCTGCACTGGCACTGATTGACCATGTACTGCTATCTGCAAAGCCAGAGTTGCCGTATGTGTTCCTGTAATTGAAGTCACTTTCATGGCGGCTATATTTCAGTACCAAATCCAGGTAATCTAGTTTCTCTGGACGATTCCAGGCAACATAAAGTGAACCACCATAGCTCTTGTTATCGCCAGTACCATAAGTGAAGTCTGCATTGCCTCTCATGTAATGCGCGGCGATCCCTCGCGTCCAGACAGACTCCTCGCCTTCTTCTTTGTTGTCATAGCCGAGTTGCCAGAAGCTATACAAGTTTTTGAAGTAGCTCCCTGTATCACTCTCTATTTCACCACCTTTATAGCGGATCCACAGACCATTTTGCTGCTGGTCCTTGCGGAGTTCGCCTAAACGCTTATTCAGGCTGTCGATTTCAAGACGGGCAGTTGCCATGGCGTAGTTCAGCCCGGCATTGGCTATCACGGTGTTACTACCTGCGCTGGCTTTCGTCGAAACACCCGTGATATACCAGTTGGTTCCGTACTGGCTTTGCGGATCGCCTTCACGAATATCAGAACGCAGCAGCGGTTTATAGTCATACACATACTCGTTCGTAATATCGACTTTATCGTACGCTTCGAACGCCACATTACTTGCCGCATCGGCAACCCAGATGTCTTCCTTCAAATCAGTGAGCTTGTTAATATTCAACGCTTCAATCGCATGTGTACCGCCGGTACTACTTTTAACAACCTCAATGAAGTCACTACCGTTGCGTCGTTGCTCATCTGTTTTATTAGTATTGACATCAATTAGGAAAATACCGTTATTCCCTTTCAAATCATGAATTTTAACGGTTTCGTTGATACTCTGGCTGGTATGTAGATTAAAACCATGTAGGTTTACCGTGCCGCCGTCTTTCAGGGTGATGGCACTGATTTCCGCATCTTTACCATCGGGGATCCAGTGGGCATTATTCACCAACGTAAGATTGAGATCGCCGCTCCATTTCCCGATTTTTTCATCAAAGTAATTAGCTTCATGTCCATGCCAGTATGAATCTGCACCATTAAGCGTAATATTCATTTGGCTTGTATTAGAATAAAGCTTATCGCCAAAGTCGAGGTTACCTAATAGATTAACCTTGTTGCCTCCGGCCTGATTAATATTAACGACGCCACCGTCTTTAGCGCTGACCGCATCACTTTTTGATGACCCTTTCGGGTAGCCACTATTGTTCTCCAGGAGTTCTTTAAAGTTACTGGCGTAGGTATTAATGTATATATCGCCACCGTTTGCCGTAATGGTTGAGCCCGCACCCCGCGCATAAATTCCGTTATTGGCCAACGTTGCATCTTCACCCTGTTTGGTGTGCTCAACCTCAGAACGAATGTACACATTGCCGTTGACGGAAACATCAGCGCCATCGCCTGCATATAATGCAGTATTGTTATGTGTGTACTTAGAGCCAATCAGGAAATTATTTTTAAGACTAAAGTTGTCGACGGTCACTTTGGTATCATTGCCCTCAGCGGACAACCCAAAGAAGGCTAATCCAGAACGGTGATCCTGCTGCGTGGTCCCACCAATATTGACGTTGTAATTACCAATATGATATTCACCGCCCTGATCACTCGTGATGTTGCCAATCTTGACCTCAAGACCGTTACCTTCACCTCGCACAGGATTATCAACTTTCACCGTAAAATCGTAGTTGTTGTCACCTGCTATCGTATCTTTGATGCTAATACCCGAACTTTCAGGATTATCACCGATGTAGTTTAACTCATAGTTTTTAGCAATTGCTCCGCCAGAATATAGCGCATTACTTATGCTCACTGACAATGCTAAAGGCAATATTACCTTAGCATTATTTTTCCATTGATACATATATAGACTCCGAAACACAAAAGAATATAGAAATATCAAAACGATTATCAAACCCTCACCAATAGAAAGAGATCGGAGAACAATACACTTGTATCAATGATGAATTGACAATCTCAGAGCATTATTTAATGCAGAATATTACGCTGTCAATATTTTGTGACTTATTAAGCACATAAATTTAAGATATTTTATTTAAATTTGATTGCTATCAATATTATTATATGCATCTATTAAAATGTTAATTATCCACAGTATTTATATTTCGATTTTTTCTTGCAAAACATTCGATTAATACATATGAGAAAATCGTCAAAAACAAAAAGCCCCATATAAAATGGGGCTTTTGATTCATTACGATAAGAATCGTTTAGTCACGATTAGAACGGAATATCGTCGTCGAAATCCATCGGCGGCTCGTTAGACGGCGCAGCCGGAGCTGACTGTTGCGGACGAGACTGCGCGCCGCCGCTGAACTGGTTGCCACCCTGCGGCTGCTGAGGTTGACCCCAACCGCCCTGCTGCTGACCGCCACCTGCCGGAGCACCACCCCCCTGACGACCACCCAGCATTTGCATGGTGCCGCCAACGTTAACCACAACTTCTGTGGTGTACTTTTCTACGCCGGACTGATCGGTCCATTTGCGGGTACGCAACTGACCTTCGATATAGACCTGAGAACCTTTACGCAGATATTCGCTGGCCACTTCCGCCAGTTTGCCAAACAGCACAACACGGTGCCATTCAGTCTGCTCTTTCATTTCACCGGTCGCTTTATCACGCCAGGATTCGGAAGTAGCCAGCGTAATGTTGGCAACTGCGCCACCATTCGGCATATAGCGTACTTCCGGGTCCTGGCCCAGATTACCGACGAGAATCACCTTGTTTACGCCTCTGCTGGCCATGATCGTGTCTCCTGAAAAACGTTACTGAATAAGTGTAAGCGCGGGATTGTAGCATTTCCAATAGCGCTTTTACTACGTTGCGAAGTTGATTCCAGTAAACAACCCCAGCCAGACATTGTTGCACAGACGTCTGCGTTTTGCATTCCAATACTGTATATCCATTCAGGTCAGGTTGTGTCATAATTAACCGTTTGTGATCGCCGGTAGCACCATGCAGCCAGGCAAAAAAGCGTTTAATCCGGGAAAGATGAATGGATAAGATCGAAGTTCGGGGCGCCCGCACCCATAATCTCAAAAACATCAACCTCGTCATCCCGCGCGACAAGCTGATTGTCGTCACCGGGCTTTCGGGCTCAGGCAAATCTTCGCTCGCTTTCGACACCTTATATGCCGAAGGGCAGCGTCGTTACGTTGAATCCCTTTCCGCGTACGCGCGTCAATTTCTGTCGCTGATGGAAAAACCGGACGTCGACCACATTGAGGGGCTCTCTCCTGCCATCTCAATTGAACAAAAATCGACGTCCCATAACCCGCGATCCACGGTAGGTACAATTACCGAAATTCACGACTATCTGCGTCTGCTGTTTGCCCGCGTTGGCGAGCCGCGCTGTCCGGATCACGACGTTCCCCTGGCAGCGCAGACCGTAAGCCAGATGGTGGATAACGTCCTGTCGCAGCCGGAAGGTAAGCGTCTGATGCTGCTGGCGCCGGTGATTAAAGAGCGTAAAGGCGAGCACACCAAAACGCTGGAAAACCTGGCAGGCCAGGGCTATATCCGCGCCCGTATCGACGGTGAAGTCTGTGACCTTTCCGATCCGCCCAAGCTTGAGCTGCAAAAGAAACACACCATTGAAGTGGTGATTGACCGCTTTAAAGTCCGTGACGATCTCACCCAGCGCCTGGCGGAATCCTTTGAAACCGCGCTGGAACTGTCCGGCGGTACGGCGGTCGTTGCCGATATGGACGACCCGAAAGCGGAGGAGCTGCTGTTCTCCGCCAACTTCGCCTGCCCTATCTGCGGCTATAGCATGCGCGAACTGGAACCGCGGCTGTTCTCGTTTAACAACCCGGCGGGCGCGTGTCCAACCTGTGACGGTCTCGGCGTGCAGCAATATTTCGATCCTGATCGGGTGATCCAAAACCCGGAACTGTCGCTGGCCGGTGGTGCTATCCGCGGTTGGGATCGCCGTAACTTCTATTACTTCCAGATGCTTAAGTCTCTGGCGGAACACTATAAATTCGACGTTGAAGCCCCGTGGGCCAGCCTGAACCCTGCCGTGCATAAAGTGGTACTGTACGGTTCCGGTAAAGAGAATATCGAATTTAAATACATGAACGATCGTGGTGATACGTCCGTACGTCGCCATCCGTTCGAAGGCGTATTGCACAATATGGAGCGCCGTTATAAAGAGACGGAATCCAGCGCAGTACGTGAAGAATTAGCCAAGTTCATCAGTAACCGACCTTGCGCCAGCTGTGAAGGGACGCGTTTACGCCGGGAAGCTCGTCACGTATTTGTTGAAAATACGCCGCTGCCTGCGATTTCTGACATGAGCATCGGTCATGCAATGGATTTCTTCAACAATCTGAAGCTTGCGGGTCAGCGGGCGAAGATTGCCGAGAAAATTCTTAAAGAGATTGGCGATCGTCTGAAGTTCCTGGTCAACGTTGGCCTCA
Organism: Citrobacter sp. Cpo037; assembly: GCF_030332945.1. NCBI lineage: Bacteria > Pseudomonadati > Pseudomonadota > Gammaproteobacteria > Enterobacterales > Enterobacteriaceae > Citrobacter > Citrobacter sp. Cpo037. The sequence goes on along the minus strand of NZ_JAOWGW010000076.1, from coordinate 66,993 downwards.
ACTACCTGACGCTATCGCGTTCGGCAGAAACACTCTCCGGCGGTGAGGCCCAGCGTATTCGTCTGGCAAGCCAGATCGGCGCGGGTCTGGTCGGTGTAATGTACGTGCTGGATGAGCCGTCTATTGGCCTGCACCAGCGCGATAACGAACGTCTGCTGGGTACGCTTATCCACCTGCGTAATCTGGGTAATACCGTTATTGTGGTCGAGCACGATGAAGATGCAATTCGCGCTGCTGACCACGTTATCGATATCGGCCCCGGCGCTGGCGTTCACGGCGGTCAGGTCGTCGCCGAAGGGACGCTCGACGACATCATGGCAGTGCCTGAGTCGCTGACCGGCCAGTACATGAGCGGTAAACGCAAGATTGAAGTGCCTAAACAGCGCGTTGCGGCTGACCCAGAGAAAGTACTGAAACTCACCGGCGCACGCGGTAACAACCTGAAAGATGTCACCCTGACGCTGCCGGTAGGTTTATTTACCTGCATTACCGGAGTTTCCGGTTCGGGTAAATCGACGCTGATTAACGACACACTGTTCCCGATTGCACAGACGGCGCTAAACGGTGCGACGCTGGCTGAACCTGCGCCATATCGCGACGTTCAAGGCCTGGAACATTTCGACAAAGTGATCGACATTGACCAAAGCCCGATTGGCCGTACGCCGCGCTCTAACCCGGCAACCTACACCGGGGTGTTTACGCCAGTGCGCGAACTGTTTGCCGGTGTACCGGAGTCACGCGCACGCGGTTACACGCCGGGGCGTTTCAGCTTTAACGTCCGTGGCGGACGCTGTGAAGCCTGTCAGGGCGATGGCGTGATCAAAGTCGAAATGCACTTCCTGCCGGATATCTACGTGCCGTGCGATCAGTGCAAAGGCAAGCGCTATAATCGCGAAACGCTGGAAATTAAATACAAAGGCAAGACTATCCACGAAGTGCTGGATATGACGATTGAAGAAGCACGTGAGTTCTTCGATGCCGTTCCGGCGCTGGCACGTAAGCTGCAAACGCTGATGGACGTTGGCCTGACGTACATTCGACTGGGTCAGTCCGCTACCACGCTCTCGGGCGGTGAAGCACAGCGCGTGAAGCTGGCGCGCGAACTGTCCAAACGCGGTACCGGGCAAACGCTGTATATTCTCGATGAGCCGACCACCGGTCTGCATTTTGCGGATATTCAGCAACTGTTGGACGTGCTGCATCAACTCCGGGATCAGGGCAACACCATCGTAGTGATTGAGCACAATCTGGACGTGATTAAGACCGCAGACTGGATTGTCGATCTCGGTCCGGAAGGCGGCAGCGGCGGCGGCGAAATCCTTGTCTCCGGCACACCAGAAACGGTCGCTGAGTGTGAAGCCTCACACACAGCCCGCTTCCTCAAACCACTGTTGTAATTACGCAACACTTGTCTGGCCTACAGAATATGCATGAAGCTTGTAGGCCGGATAAGGCGCTTGCGCCGCATCCGGCAACCGTTGTGCATGATGGCACTGCGCTTATCAGGCCTACGAAACTACAGACCAGGCATAAAGCCTGTAGGCCGGATAAAGCGCTTACACCGCATCCGGCAACCGTTGTGCCTGATGGCACTGCGCTTATCAGCGCCTACGAAACTACAGACCAGGCATAAATCTTGTACGCCGGATAAGGCGCTTGCGCCGCAGCCGGCAACCGTTGTGCCTGATGGCGCTACGCTTATCAGGCCTACGAAA
>NZ_JAOWGW010000076.1:0-65228 GCF_030332945.1 Citrobacter sp. Cpo037 | reverse complement strand
GCCGGATAAGGCGCTTGCGCCGCAGCCGGCAACCGTTGTGCCTGATGGCGCTACGCTTATCAGGCCTACGAAACTACAGAATATGCATAAAGCCTGTAGGCCGGATAAGGCGCTTGCGCCGCATCCGGCGAAACGGATCAGGGCTGCGTCAGTATCCGGCGTTTATCTTCCGGCAACGTGTTCACTGCCTGCTGATAAGAGGCGTCGACCAGATAATAAATCTGTGAATCCGGCAGCGAGCCGTCCAGATACACCGTACTCCAGTGCGCTTTATTGAGATGCCTGCTTGGCCGAACATCGCTATGCTGCTGGCGCAACAGTTCTGCCAGTTCAGGGCTGGTTTTCAGAGACACCGCCGGGCGTTCTTCCACCTCTTTTACCATGGCAAAAAGCACATCTTCAACTTTGATTTGCGTGGCCTTCCAGTCACTGTGAACGCTCTGCTCCGCGCCCGTTTTTGCCATGCAGTATTGCAGCAACTCCGAATTCGTCATCTTTATTCCCCTTACCAGCATATTGCCTCATGAGAACATCTTTTATTCAGTGTGCAGCAAGTCCGCAAAAGGTAAAAGCCAGCAATGTAAATTTGTTTAAAAAAACAGCAATCCGCAGCCAGCGTCCTCAATATTCCGAGTTGACGATCACCTCTTCACCAAACGCACCGGCCTGTGGCAGCGGCTTATAAGTGGAGTTAGAGGCGCGCAAAATGCGAATACCGCGAATACCCACGTCGCGAGCGGCAGTGATGTCATTATCGGAGTCACCGTAGAACATGCGGATATTTTTATCCTGCAGCCACTGCGTTTTGGTGTTCTGACCCGGCTTGTCGCCGGCAAAAATGACCGGATTCATATTTCCAGCCGGGATGTGAAAGTTATCAGACAACGTTTTCGACACCGTTTCAGTCTTCGTCTGGCTACGCCCGGTCACGAAAAAGATGCTGTCACCGCGACGCACGTGCATATCGATCAGTTGGCGCGCGACTTCTTTTGGAATACTGAACTCGTCCCAGCCATTGTTCATTTTTTCCCAGAAGGCCGGATTCTTCAGGTAATCCTCACTGTCCGGAGAATACGTTTTTTTACCGCGCCAGAAGCCTGGGCTGGAAAAGAGGACAGTGTCATCGATATCAAACCCGACGGCCATCGGCGGACGTCCGGTCAGGCTGTTTTCAATTTGTGCCACGGAGACCCAGTGAATGGGAGCCTGCTCAGCGAGCTTTGCAACGTTAGTGCCTGGATTGAGCTGAGAGGGAGAAGAAACGAGTGCCTGGGCTGGCTGATTTAGCGTGAACAATAAACAAACGGCACTCAGTGCCAACGTAAACTTGCGCATATTTTTCCCTAAGTAGTCAGTTAGTTATCATTTTTTTATTAACAACTGGTCAAAAAACTATCTGACCTTACCCCTTAGGGGGAGGGAAAGGAAGGATTTTCTCTGGTTTTGTCCTGGAAAAGGAGCACGATCACATTGGAAAACAGGCCTGATGGCGCAACGCTTATCAGGCCTGCAAAGTCGGTTACATGACGGCAGCAAATGCCTTCGCCACGCGCTGCACGTTACCGTGATTCAGCCCGGCCACGCACATACGACCGCTGGCGATCAGGTATACACCGAACTCATCGCGCAGACGATCAACCTGGGCTACGCTAAGCCCGGTATAGCTGAACATACCGCGCTGTTGCAGCAGGTAGTCAAAATTACGGCCTGGGATCTCCGCATTTAATACGTTAACCAGCTCCTGACGCATCGCCAGAATGCGAGTACGCATCTCTTCAACTTCCGCCAGCCAGCTGGCTTTCAGCACGTCATCACCCAGCACCGCGGCAACTACCTGCGCACCAAAGTTTGGCGGGCTGGAGTAGTTACGACGCACCGTCGCTTTTAGCTGCCCCAGAACACGGCTGGCGGCATCAGCGTCTTCACATACCACAGACAGTCCGCCGACACGCTCACCGTATAAGGAAAAAATCTTCGAGAATGAGTTGCTGACCAGAGCGGGCAATCCGGCGCTGGCGATGGCGCGAATCGCATAGGCGTCTTCTTCCATTCCACCGCCGAAGCCCTGGTAAGCAATGTCCAGGAACGGAATCAGATCGCGTGCTTTCAGGATCTCAATAACGCTATCCCACTGCGCAGGCGTTAAATCCGCCCCTGTCGGGTTATGGCAGCACGGATGTAGCAGCACGATGCTGCGCGCCGGTAGGGTATTCAGCGTGGCCAGCAGGTCGTTGAAACGCACGCCGTTGGTCGTGTCGTCATACCATGGGTAAGTGCTTACTTCGAATCCAGCACCTTCAAAAATCGCGATATGGTTTTCCCAGGTCGGATCGCTGACCCACACACCAGAATCAGGGAAATAACGTTTCAGGAAATCTGCGCCAACCTTTAACGCACCGGAGCCGCCCAGCGTCTGAATGGTTGCGACGCGCTGCTGCTGGAGAACCGGATGTTCTGCGCCAAACAGCAGCGGCGCAATGGTATGGCGATACGTGTTCAGACCTTCCATCGGCAGATACAGCGAAGCACCATGCGGTTTGGCATTAAGTCGAGCTTCCGCTTCCGCCACCGCTCTAAGCTGAGGAATAATACCGTCTTCGTTGTAATACAGGCCGATGCTGAGATTCACTTTGTCGCTACGTGAATCTTCTTTGAAGCGCTCCATGAGCGATAAAATCGGGTCGCCAGCGTAGGCGTCAACTTTTTGAAACACGTGTGGTTCTCCGGGTTTACAGGCAGGGGTTAAGAACACAATAAACCGGAAGTGGGAGAAGATCGAGAGGATGTTGAGAGGAATATTGCCGGAAGGCGGCGTAACCACCTGTCCGGCACATCATGCTGTTAATCGATATACTTCATCGCCACCCTTGAGGTCAGGCGCGTAATAAGTTCGTAAGCACTTACTTTCGTCATTTCAGCAATACGTTCAACGGGCAGGCCCTCGCCCCACAGAATCACCGAATCGCCGGCTTTATCCTGCGCTTCGGGCCCTAAATCGACGCAGATCATATCCATTGCAACGCGACCGACGATCGGCACTTCACGGCCGTTGACCAGTACCGGCGTCCCCGAAGGCGCTGCGCGCGGATAACCATCGCCATAGCCCATCGCTACCACGCCAAGACGCGTGTCGCGCTCGCTCAGCCAGGTTCCCCCATAACCAACCGGCTCGCCCGCTTTGTGCTCACGCACCGCAATCAGACTTGAGGTCAGCGACATTACCGGTTGGCAGCCAAAATCAGCGCCGATGGAGTGATTTTCCAGTGGTGATACGCCATACAAAATCAGCCCCGGACGCGCCCAGTCGAAATGAGACTGCGGCCACAGCAAAATACCACCCGACGCGGCAATCGAACGCTGCCCCGGTTTGCCTTCACAAAAACTGTTGAAGATATCGAGCTGTTTTTCGGTCGCGCCACACTCAGGCTCGTCCGCGCGAGCAAAGTGGCTGACGATATTGACCGGCTGGCGCACGTTTTCACATTGCGTTAAGCGCTGATAAAACGCCTCAGCCTGCTCAGGGCGTACGCCCAGGCGATGCATACCGGTGTCGAGCTTCATCCAGACGGTAACGGGTTCAGCCAGTTTTGCTGCTTCCAGGGCTTCGAGCTGCTCCTGGTTATGGACGGCAGTATGCAGACGCTGCGCGGAAATAGTCGGCAGATCGGAGGCATCAAAAAACCCCTCCAGCAGCAGGATGGGCTGCGTGATCCCTCCCGCGCGCAAGCGCAGGGCTTCTTCAAGACGAGCGACACCAAAAGCGTCCGCATCGGGGAGCGTTCGCGCGGTCTCTAACAGACCATGGCCGTAGGCGTTCGCTTTCACGACCGCAACCAGTTTGCTGGCTGGAGCCAGTTCACGCAGACGTTGCAGGTTGTGTCGCAGAGCGCGGCGGTTAATGACTACAGTTGCCGCTTGCATTTGTATTCCTTTATAAAAGAATCTTCTAAATCATTCGTGTTGCTGGAGGGCGACAAGCCAGAGAATCCCCGGAAGCTTAGTAAACTAAGTGATCGGGGTGAACGGGCGTAGTCAACACATCTGCAGCATGAAGGATGACGGAGATTTATTCGTCGTCGTATTGTGGGCCCGCATAGTTATCGAAGCGCGACCACTGACCGTTAAACGTCAGGCGCACCGTACCGATCGGGCCGTTACGTTGCTTACCAATAATGATTTCTGCGATCCCTTTCAGGTCGCTGTTTTCGTGATAAACCTCATCACGATAGATAAACATGATTAAGTCGGCATCCTGCTCGATGGAGCCGGACTCACGCAGATCCGAGTTGACCGGACGCTTGTCGGCACGTTGTTCCAGAGAGCGGTTAAGCTGCGACAGCGCCACCACCGGCACATGCAGTTCTTTCGCTAACGCTTTCAGCGAGCGGGAGATTTCTGCAATTTCCAGCGTACGGTTGTCGGAGAGCGACGGCACGCGCATCAGCTGCAGGTAGTCGATCATGATAAGTCCGATACCGCCATGTTCACGGGCGATACGACGGGCACGCGAGCGCACTTCCGTAGGCGTCAGGCCGGAGGAGTCATCAATATAGATGTTTCGTTTCTCTAGCAAAATACCCATTGTTCCGGAAATTCGCGCCCAGTCCTCATCATCCAGTTGACCGGTACGGATTTTGGTTTGGTCTACGCGTGAGAGCGAGGCCAGGGAACGCATCATGATCTGTTCTGAGGGCATTTCAAGACTAAAGATAAGAACCGGCTTATCCTGCAACATCGCCGCATTTTCGACGAGATTCATTGCAAATGTCGTTTTACCCATCGACGGACGCGCGGCGACAATAATTAAGTCTGACGGCTGCAAACCAGCCGTCTTTTTATTGAGGTCGTCATAACCGGTGTTCACTCCGGTGACGCCGTCGTGCGGCTGCTGGAACAGTTGCTCGATACGCGCGACGGTTGCGTCGAGCACATCGGTGATATTTTTCGGGCCTTCGTCTTTATTAGCGCGGCTTTCCGCGATTTTAAAGACGCGGGATTCCGCAAGGTCCAACAGATCTTCACTGGAGCGTCCTTGCGGATCAAAACCGGCTTCCGCGATTTCGTTTGCAACTGAAATCATGTCACGAACAACGGCGCGTTCGCGGACGATATCCGCATAAGCGCTAATGTTCGCCGCACTTGGCGTATTTTTAGACAACTCAGCCAGGTAAGCAAAACCGCCGACGCTGTCCAGTTGTCCCTGAACTTCCAGCGACTCTGCCAGCGTGATCAGATCGATGGGTTTTCCCATCTCCTGCAGGCGATGCATTTCCGTGAAGATATGCCGGTGCGGACGGGTATAAAAATCTTCCGCCACCACACGCTCAGCGACATCGTCCCAGCGTTCGTTATCCAGCATTAAACCGCCCAACACCGACTGTTCCGCTTCAATCGAGTGCGGCGGTACTTTCAGCCCGGCGACCTGGGGATCGCGCTCACGAGCATCAGTCTGTTGTTTGTTGAAGGGTTTATTTCCTGCCATAGTGAATGGAGTTACCGAGATAATGATTGGGTCGAAAGATTACCACATTTCTTTTGGAGGAAGCATGGCAACACGTATTGAATTTCACAAGCATGGTGGCCCTGATGTACTCAAGGCGGTGGAGTTTACGCCCGTAGACCCGGCGGAAAACGAAATCCAGGTCGAGAACAAAGCGATTGGGATCAACTATATCGACACCTACATCCGCAGTGGTCTTTATCCACCGCCTTCCCTGCCCAGCGGGCTGGGTACCGAAGCCGCCGGCGTAGTCAGCAAAGTTGGCAGCAAAGTGACACACATTAAAGCTGGCGATCGCGTAGTGTACGCCCAGTCTGCTCTTGGCGCCTACAGCTCAGTGCATAACGTTCCGGCCGATAAAGCCGCCATCCTGCCTAACGCTATCTCGTTTGAACAAGCTGCCGCCTCGTTTCTTAAAGGGCTAACCGTTTTTTATCTGTTACGTAAAACCTATGAAATTCAACCTGATGAGCCGTTTTTGTTCCATGCGGCTGCAGGCGGCGTCGGCATGATTGCCTGCCAGTGGGCAAAAGCATTGGGTGCGAAGCTGATAGGTACCGTCGGCAGTGCGCAAAAAGCGCAAATTGCGCTGCAGGCTGGCGCATGGCAGGTCATTAACTATCGTGAAGAGAGCATTGTTGAGCGAGTGAAAGAGGTAACTGGCGGTAAAAAAGTGCGAGTGGTGTATGACTCGGTGGGGAAAGATACCTGGGAAGCCTCGCTGGATTGTTTACAGCGCCGGGGATTAATGGTCAGCTTTGGTAATGCTTCCGGGCCGGTTACTGGCGTGAACTTAGGCATTCTGAACCAGAAAGGTTCGCTATACGTGACCCGTCCTTCTCTACAGGGTTACATCACCAATCACCGCGAATTAACCGAAGCCAGCAATGAGCTTTTCTCGCTGATTGCCAGCGGAGTGATCAAAGTGGATGTCGCGCCTGGTCAAACGTTCGCACTGCACGATGCACAGCGTGCTCATGAAGTACTGGAAAGCCGCGCCACGCAGGGATCGAGTTTGCTAATTCCTTAAGATGACGGGGAAAGAAAGAATTAGGGCTTCCCGCAGGAAGCCCTTTCTTTTTTTAGTTCGGCTGTATGTAGGGTACAGCTCGATGAATTCGTTAACCTGGCAATAGTGACAGATTTGATAATCAATTCCTATTTGGTTCTAAAGGCAATGTTGCAGGTTGTGACGTACCGCTCAATACCTTAGTAAAACCGGCGGTTATTGCGCTGATACTGTGGGACTTTTGGCGCTTTTATCGCCTTGATCACCCACACCACAGCAACAGCCAGTAGCAGCCAGGGCAACAGTTTAATCATCAAGGCAAATAGTCCGCCCAGAAACATCACGGCGGTGGCTACGACCAATGCGGCCAGAACGCCCAGCAAAGATACGCCGGTGACCATCAGCATGATAAAAAATCCAATCACAAAAAGTAGTTCCAGCATGGCTCCCTCCCGAAATGAAATTCTCTCCATTGCTTTACAAGAAACATGCCAAAAATAATGCGTTGATTTATAAAGAAAACGCCCCGCGACAAAGCGCAGGGCGTGGTGAAATTAACTAACTTTTGGTGAAAACTTAACGCTTGTCTGCCACCAGCTTCAGCGCATGCTCCAGAACGTTAATATCTGCCCCGGCTTTATGTGCATTCTCGCTCAGATAGCGACGCCACTGACGGGCACCAGGGATGCCCTGAAACAGCCCCAACATATGGCGTGTCACATGTCCCAAATAGGTTCCCTTACTCAGTTCACGCTCAATATACGGGTACATGGCACGCACCACGGCGACTGGATCGGTATCTTCGGTGGTAGCTGCAAAAATCTCGCGGTCAACGGACGCCAGAATGCCTGGGTTTTGATACGCCTCACGCCCCACCATCACGCCATCCATATGTTGCAGATGAATTTTCGCTTCTTCCAACGATTTAATGCCGCCGTTGATCGACATCGTCAGATGCGGAAAATCACGCTTTAACTGATAAACACGGTCATAATCCAGCGGTGGAATTTCGCGGTTTTCTTTCGGGCTTAACCCTGACAGCCAGGCCTTGCGGGCGTGAATGATAAACATCTCACATTCGCCTTTGCCAGATACCGTGTTGATGAAATCGCAGAGGAATTCGTAGCTATCCTGGTCATCAATACCGATACGAGTTTTCACCGTTACCGGAATCGACACCACGTCGCGCATTGCTTTGACGCAATCGGCGACCAGTTGCGCATTCCCCATCAGGCAGGCGCCAAACATGCCATTCTGTACGCGGTCGGAAGGACAACCCACGTTGAGGTTAATTTCGTCGTAGCCCCGCTGTTCAGCGAGCTTTGCGCACTGCGCCAGCGCCGCAGGATCGCTCCCGCCCAGTTGTAATGCGACCGGATGTTCTTCTTCGCTATACGCCAGATAATCGCCTTTACCATGAATGATTGCGCCAGTGGTTACCATCTCCGTATAGAGCAGCGTCTGGCTGGACAGTAAACGTAAAAAGTAGCGGCAGTGTCTGTCCGTCCAGTCGAGCATCGGCGCGATAGAAAAACGATGAGCGGGAAAAGCGGTAGACTGAGATTCAGGCAGCATGGCGAATATTCAAGCATCCGGTTAAAAAAGGGGCGCTACTATAGCATAGACCGTTACGATAGTGAGCCACATCCTCGCGGCTCACTCCCCCTGACCCTAAACAAAAGCTATTTACACCCCGGTTTTCCGTCGTGAGATCCAAAAAACTGCGGCGGATGGTCGACCCAGCGATCCTCACGTGTAGCGGCATAGACCGGGTTAAGCGGATAATAAATGCGGTTGTATTTTTTGTTCGCCTCACCCACGACTAACAGGCGCACCTCTTCACTAGTGTTATTGATAAAGGTATGGCACACGCCTGTACCTGCAGGGAAACCGACGCTGTCGCCCGGTTCCAGCTTCCATAAATACCCGTTAATCCAGACCTCAGGATAACCTTCCAGCACGTAGATAAATTCTTCTTCATCGCTTTCAGCGTGCGGGTACGACGTGCGCCGACCCGGCGGCAGGCGTTCATGATGAATGCCGAGTCGTCCTAACCCCAACTTGCGGGCAAGCGGCGCGCCAATAGCAAATAGCTCATCGCTGTCAGGATAAGTGGAGTCATCAGCCCCCTCAACCTCACGCCAGTGGCGAATACAATCGGGTCTTTTCATGGTTATTTTCCAGTATTGCGATGCGTCAGGTATAGCACACCACGGTGGATCTCGGTGTTTTAAGCAGAACATGTTAAAGTAAGGGATTAACCTTCCACGCAAATCGAGGCGCCAAATGGACAAAACCACTACGCAAGAGTTATTGGCTCAAGCTGAAAAACTCTGCGCGCAACGCAACGTGCGGCTTACGCCACAACGCCTCGAAGTACTGCGCCTGATGAGCCTGCAGGAAGGTGCGATCAGCGCCTATGACCTGCTCGACCTGCTGCGGGAAACCGAGCCGCAGGCTAAACCACCTACCGTATATCGTGCGCTCGATTTTCTGCTGGAACAAGGTTTCGTGCACAAGGTGGAATCCACCAACAGCTATGTGCTTTGTCATCTGTTCGATCAGCCAACCCACAGTTCTGCAATGTTCATTTGCGACCGCTGCGGCGTGGTAAAAGAAGAGTGTGCGGAAGGCGTGGAAGACATTATGCATACGCTAGCGGCAAAAATGGGCTTTGCACTGCGGCATAACGTTATTGAAGCCCACGGGCTGTGTCCGGCCTGTGTGGAAGTTGAATCTTGCCGCCATCCTGGCGAGTGCCAGCATGACCATACGATTCAGGTGAAGAAGAAGGTTGGGCGCTAGGTAAGCGGGAGAGCGTACATCCTTGTACTCTCAGGAGGGAAGGGTTAATTACCAGCGGTAATCATTACGTTTTTCCCAATCGTTAACTTCTTTCTCCGCCTGATCTTTCGCGTAACCGTAACGCTCCTGGACTTTACCGACCAGTTGGTCACGTTTACCTTCAATGACCGTCATATCATCATCGGTCAGTTTGCCCCATTGCTCTTTCACTTTACCTTTAAACTGCTTCCAGTTGCCGCCGACTTCGTCTTTATTCATCATCAAGTCCTCATCGTTAGGTTGTGAATAGCGAGAGTGCCATGTCCAGACACATGCTGTTTTTGCTGGACGTGAGAATAAGTGTAGTCAGTGATTCTGGGTTTTATTTACTATTCGGAATTTTTAACCATTCCGCTCAGGCAAACCAGGTTCCATTACGCCAGTGGCGCCGCCAGATAAAGGCCAGTGAAAGCCCGCGCAACGCCAGGAAAACGGTTAACGCCAACCACAAACCATGGTTTCCCAGCCACGGCAAAGTCAGCAGCGTTAATGCGAATCCTGTGGCAGCAACGGCCATACTGTTGCGCATTTCTGCCGCGCGCGTCGCGCCAATAAACATTCCGTCGAGCAGATAACACCAGACACCCACCAGCGGTAACACCACCTGCCAGAAAAGATAGCGATCGGCCAGCAGTTGGATTTGCGGCAGCGAGGTCAGTAGCACAACAATCTGCTCGCCAAACAGGGCATAAACCAACGAGAACAAAATAGCCACAATACCGGACTGTCGGCAGGCCGCCCGCCAGACGTCCAGCAACTGGCTACCATCTCGCGCCCCATAGGCCTGGCCCGAATGCGCTTCCACGGCATAGGCAAATCCATCCAGCGCGTAGGCGGTAAAGGTTAGCAGGGTCATCAGAACGGCATTAACCGCAATGATATCGCCTCCCAGACGCGCACCCAGCACTGTGATAGCGCCAAAACAGAGCTGCAGCAGAAGCGAGCGCAACATGATGTCACGGTTAAGTGCCAACAAACGGCGGAAGTTGCCACGCCACGCCTGCTTCAGCATTGCCAGCGAAATTCCGCGCATATGCAGGACTTTGCGCACCATCATCAGGCCGATCAGCAAGGTGGCATATTCAGCAATCACCGTTGCCAGTGCCGCACCCTGCACGTTCATATGCAGGCCCATCACCAGCCATATATCAAGCACAATGTTGAGAATATTGCCGACAATCAACAAGATAACCGGCGCACGCGCATACTGAACGCCAAGCAGCCAGCCGAGCAGCACCAGATTCGCCAGCGAGGCGGGTGCGCTTAACCAGCGAATTTCAAGGAAACGTCGGGCCTGCTCCAGTACCGCTTCACTTCCGCCAACAATGTGCAGAGCCAGATCGATAATTGGCGTACGAAACAGTGCGATAAGCAACCCCGCTCCCAGCGCCAGCATGAGCGGCTGCACCAGTGCACGCGCCAGCGCCTGCGGATTTTTCGCACCAAATGCCTGTGCGGTCAGACCGGTGGTGCTCATGCGCAAAAAAAGCAGCAGCATAAAAAGAAAACTGGTTGCCGTGGCACCAACCGCAACACCGCCAAGATAGACCGGACTATCCAGATGACCAATCACCGCAGTATCCACCAGTCCCAGCAGGGGAACGGTGATATTGGAGAAGATCATCGGTAAGGCGAGGTGCCAGAGTGCTTTATCAGAAGAGGTAAAGAAAGGCATACAGGAGGGCCTGAGAAGAAGTTAGACGTACTGGACAATGTGATGCAGGCCCGGCAAGCGCAGCGCTACCGGGCACGTTGCCGGATGGCGACGTCATCGTCTTATCCGGCCTACAGGGATTCAACAGAAAATTACAGCCATTCACCGTTACGAATGACGCCTACTGCCAGCCCTTCAATAGTGAAGTTTTGTTCGCGCAGGTCGACAACGATAGGTTTAAATTCACTGTTTTCTGGCAAGAGTTCAACCTTGTTGCCCTGCTTTTTCAGACGCTTAACCGTAACTTCGTCATCAATACGGGCAACAACAACCTGGCCGTTACGCACGTCCTGGGTTTTATGCACAGCAAGTAAATCACCGTCCATAATCCCAATATCTTTCATCGACATACCGCTAACGCGCAGCAGAAAATCGGCGTTCGGTTTGAACAGTGAAGGATCGACCTGATAGTGGCCTTCAATGTGCTGCTGCGCCAAAAGTGGCTCACCGGCTGCCACGCGCCCCACAAGCGGTAACCCTTCTTCTTCTTCCTGCAACAGTCGAATACCGCGCGATGCGCCGGATACAATTTCCAGCACACCTTTACGCGCCAGCGCTTTCAGGTGTTCTTCAGCTGCGTTTGGGGAACGGAACCCCAAACGCTGCGCGATCTCCGCACGCGTCGGTGGCATACCTGTCTGGCTGATGTGATCTCTAATGAGATCAAACACCTCTTGTTGCCTGGCCGTTAACGCTTTCATTCCGCCCCCTGGGTGTATATACAGTTATGCTGTGAGTATATACAGCTAAAGGCGATTTTGGAACCGCAAACTGCACAAAAAACAGGAGATTTATGCAGTTGTGGAAGCCTTATCGCAAATGCGACCACAACAGAATGCCCCAGGTGATCAGCGCGACAAAAATAGACAGCAATACCGCAGCCGACCCCATATCTTTCGCCCGACCGGAAAGTTCGTGGTACTCAGAACCAATACGATCAACTACCGCTTCAATCGCACTGTTGAGGATTTCAACGATCATCACCAGCATCACAGAACCGATCAACAACACGCGGGTAATTGCATCAACATCCAGCCAGCAGGCGATGGCGACGCCCAGCAGGACGGCAACACTTTCCTGACGGAATGCCGCCTCATTAATCCATGCAGCGCGAAAACCTTTCCAGGAATAACCTGCTGCTTTGATAATTCGGGTGAATCCAGTGGTATTATTGGCCATCAAAAAGAACCTTTTTACATTATTAGCGTCAATGTCATTGTAACGTTACCCCGTTTGTTCAGGGTGTGGCAAAGCAGCGCGAAGTATGACCGGATACCACAGAAATTCACTAAACTTTCTGATATCCTTGCAGCGCATTTGCATTATTAACCAGAGGCTTTACATCGTTTATGTCCGGCTGGCCACGAATTTACTACAAATTACTGAATTTACCATTAAGCGTCCTGGTAAAAAGCAAGTCTATTCCAGCAGAACCTGCTCCGGAATTGGGACTCGATACTTCGCGTCCCATTATGTACGTCCTACCGTACAATTCGAAAGCAGACTTGCTGACGCTGCGTGCCCAATGTCTGGTGCACGACCTCCCCGATCCCCTGGAACCACTAGAGATAGACGGAACGCTGTTACCGCGCTACGTGTTTATTCACGGCGGTCCGCGTGTATTCACCTATTACACGCCGAAAGAAGAGTCTATCAAGCTGTTCCACAACTATCTCGACTTGCATCGCAGCAATCCAGATCTGGATGTGCAGATGGTGCCGGTTTCGGTGATGTTTGGCCGTGCGCCGGGGCGTGAAAAAGGCGAGGTCAATCCGCCGTTACGTATGCTAAACGGCGTACAGAAATTCTTTGCGGTGTCCTGGCTGGGTCGCGACAGTTTTGTCCGTTTCTCCCCGTCGGTCTCTCTGCGCCGTATGGCGGATGAACACGGTACGGATAAGATCATCGCCCAGAAGCTGGCACGCGTGGCGCGTATGCACTTTGCTCGCCAGCGCCTGGCCGCTGTCGGCCCGCGCCTCCCTGCCCGCCAGGATCTGTTTAATAAACTGTTAGCTTCAAAAGCGATCGCTCGTGCGGTAGAAGATGAAGCGCGCAGTAAAAAAATCTCCCACGAAAAAGCGCAGCAAAATGCCATTGCGCTGATGGAAGAGATTGCCGCCAACTTCTCCTACGAAATGATTCGTCTGACGGACCGTATTTTGGGCTTTACCTGGAATCGTCTGTATCAGGGGATTAACGTTCATAATGCTGAACGTGTACGCCAGTTGGCGCACGATGGGCATGAAATCGTGTACGTTCCGTGCCACCGCAGCCATATGGACTATATGCTGCTGTCGTACGTTCTGTACCATCAGGGTTTGGTGCCGCCGCACATCGCAGCCGGTATCAACCTGAACTTCTGGCCAGCGGGTCCGATTTTCCGCCGTCTGGGCGCGTTCTTTATTCGTCGTACCTTCAAGGGCAACAAGCTCTATTCCACCGTATTTCGCGAATACCTGGGCGAGCTGTTCAGCCGCGGCTACTCGGTTGAGTACTTTGTCGAAGGGGGCCGTTCACGTACCGGTCGTCTGCTCGACCCGAAAACCGGCACGCTGTCGATGACTATTCAGGCGATGCTGCGCGGCGGTACGCGCCCTATTACCCTCGTACCTATTTACATCGGCTATGAGCACGTAATGGAAGTGGGCACCTACGCGAAAGAGCTGCGTGGCGCGACGAAAGAGAAAGAAAGTCTGCCGCAAATGCTGCGTGGCTTAAGCAAGCTGCGTAACCTGGGTCAGGGCTACGTCAACTTTGGTGAACCAATGCCATTGATGACTTACCTCAACCAGCATGTGCCGGAGTGGCGTGAATCTATTGACCCTATCGAGTCGATCCGCCCGGCCTGGTTGACGCCGACGGTGAATAACATTGCCGCCGATTTGATGGTGCGCATTAACAACGCAGGCGCGGCCAACGCCATGAACCTGTGCTGTACCGCGTTACTGGCTTCCCGCCAGCGCTCTCTGACCCGTGAACAGCTGACCGAGCAGCTTGACTGCTACCTGAGCCTGCTGCGCAACGTGCCGTACGCGGCGGATGCTACTGTTCCTGCGCAGAGTGCCAGTGAACTTATCGACCACGCCTTGCAGATGAACAAGTTTGAGGTCGAGAAAGACACCATCGGTGACATCATTATTCTGCCGCGCGAGCAGGCGGTATTGATGACCTACTACCGCAATAATATTGCGCATATGCTGGTTCTGCCTTCGTTGATGGCAGCCATTGTGACTCAGCATCGTCGTATTTCACGCGCCGCATTGCAGCAGCATATTGATGCGCTGTACCCGATGCTGAAAGCGGAGCTGTTCTTACGCTGGGAGCGTGATGAGCTTGCCGGGGTAATTGACGAACTGGCCAGCGAAATGCAGCGCCAGGGACTCATCACCCTGACCGATGACGAACTGCATATCAATCCAGCCCGCTCCCGCACGCTACAGTTGCTGGCGGCAGGTGCTCGCGAGACGTTGCAGCGCTACGCCATTACCTTCTGGCTGCTGAGCGCGAACCCGTCCATCAACCGTGGCACGCTGGAAAAAGAGAGCCGCACCGTGGCGCAACGCCTCTCAGTGCTGCACGGCATTAACGCGCCGGAATTCTTCGATAAAGCCGTGTTCAGCTCTCTGGTGCTGACGCTGCGTGACGAGGGATTCATCAGCGATACCGGAGATGCCGAACCGGAAGAGACGATGAAGATCTATCAGATGCTGGCCGAACTGGTCACGTCAGATGTGCGTCTGACTATCGAGAGCGCCACTCAGGGCGAGTAAGCATAAAAAAACCGGTCGAAATGACCGGTTTTTTATTTTGCAGGCTAAGCCAAAATCAAAAATGCCAGTAGCTCATTGCCAGGCCTAAGAACAGCACCAGACCGACGTAGTTATTGTTCATAAACGCTTTAAAGCAGGCATCACGTTCACGGTTGACGATCAGTTTCTGCTGATAGACAAACAGCGCGCCCGCCACCAGCAGAGACCAGTAATAGCCCAGTCCCAACCCGTTTAACCAGCCCACCAGCGCCATCAGCACCAGCACGCCTACCTGCAAAATACCAATAATCAGCTTGTCGTTCTGACCGAACAGGATCGCGGTCGATTTAATGCCGATCTTCAGGTCATCATCCCGGTCAACCATGGCGTACTGCGTATCATAAGCCACCGCCCAGAGAATATTCGCAAGGAACATCAGCCAGCAGCTCAGCGGTACGGACTCACTCACGGCGGCGAACGCCATCGGGATCGACCAGCCAAACGCCGCCCCCAGCACCACCTGCGGCAGATGCGTATAGCGCTTCATAAACGGATAAACCCACGCTAATGCTAATGCCGCAACGGACAACAAAATAGTCATCGTGTTGAGGGTCAAAACCAGCAGGAAGGCCAGCAGCACCAGTACCACAAACAGCGTTCGGGCTTCTTTCTCGGTGACAGCCCCGCTCGGCAGCGGTCTATTCGCGGTGCGTTTGACGTGCCCGTCAAATTTCCTGTCGGCATAATCATTCACCACGCATCCGGCGGCGCGCATTAACCAAACGCCAGCGACAAAAACCGCCAGGATCCACAGTTGCGGCATACCTGGGGTCGCCACCCACAGTGCCCACAGCGTAGGCCAGAGCAGCAGTAAGGCGCCGATTGGCTTATCCGTACGCATCAAGCGGTGAAACGCCAGCAGCTTATTCTGCGTCAGACTCCACTCCATCTTTATCTTCCTCTCAGTACAACGGCGACGCAGGCAGAAAAAGCTCGGTAAGCATCAGTGGCTTACCGCTCAGCCGCAGGCGGGAACGACGCCCCCAAAGCGCTGCATCGCGGCCAATCTCAATAAAATCTCGGGTCAATGTCGATGACGTAAACAGGTAGCGTCCGAGCGGGGTTTTCCCAAGGTTCTGTAAGGCCAGTTCAGGGCCGCACAAGGTTGATTCAGGCACCACGGTCCGCCCGGCAAGCCAGGGTTCACCATCCGCGCATAACAGGATTTCACGTAACCAATAACGAGACTCTTTAGGCAGCAGCGTCAGTTCTTCAGCCACCTCATTTTGCCCAACGAATTCTTCGCGAATCAACGTTACGGTGACCTTTTTCCCCTGCTGCTCAAAACGTTTGGTCATGGAGTCTTCCAATAACAACCAGTCGAGCAGTTGGGCGTCCAACGCCGGGATCGCATCAAAATAACGCAGCGCACGCAGTTGCGTTAACGCAGGGTGTGGCATGCCTTACTCTCCGATTTATAACCTGAAGGCATTGTATCGCAGAAAAGGCATTACGGGGTGAGCAAACACGATTAAGTGATCGGTAGGGCAACATAAGTGTAACAATTAGCACCGAAGGATAAAAAAAGGTGCGCCAGGAGACGCACCAGTTGTTGCAAAATCAACAATGTGGGGAGATGTTTACCCCTTGCCTTTTACACTGCTGATAAAGGTGGATCGGGCAGATTTGGATCCCAGACGTTCCGCTTCATCAAGCAGCTTCAGCGCTTTATCAACATCGCCTTTTGCAACTGCATCCTTAATCGCCTGATTAAAATAGCTTTCCGTGTCGTTCAGCATTGGCTCGCTTTTCTTCACGGGTTGTGGTGCCGGAGCAGCAACGGCTGCCGCCGGAGCCGCGTAGGCCACTGCAGGCGCTGCGGTATTACCAACCGTAACAGGGTCAGGACCGGAAGAACCAAACAGCGGCCCGACCAGCACGCTGGAGGAGGAGCTGGTTTTAACTTTCAGATGCAGCAGACCGTCGGTGGTGTGGCGGGCAATCGGGTCCGGAATATCCGGAACAGCGTTACCTACCCCCTTGGCATAGGCTTTTGCCGGGTCAAGCAGGGTTGTGGTCTGCTGGAGATCTTTATCAGTAGTAAAGACCAGAACATACAGTTTTTGCTGTCCCAGCGCTGGCGTCAGGCGCATCACCCCTTCCAGACGATCGGCACTCATCACGCCGGGCTCCTGGTAGGTGAAATAGCTGCTGGGGAAGAACGCAGATGGTGTCATGTTCTGATCAAGAATTAAGACGTTTGGCGCAAATACGCTGGTTTGTTTGTTGACTTCACTGGACAGCGTCAGCGTCAACTCGCCAATATTCGCCGGTACGCTATAGGCCGCGACCGGGCCAGTAATACCAGCAACATCTAAACGCTGACCTGCATTGGCAAGTTGTGTGGACTGAGTTTTAGATTGATCAACTGGCGTCCAGGTTAACTGTTGCAGCACAGCAGTGGGAATAGCCGGGGCCGCGGTGGTGTTCTGCGGAACAATATTTACATCGGCCAGGCTGATGCCAGGCGCGCTGGAAAATAACCCTGCAGATAAACAAAGGGCAACGAGACTTTTCTTCATTTTCATTGTTATCACCTCAGATAGCATGGGTTCAGCGGTGGCCAGGCAATAGCGCGCTAAACCGTAATCAAGAGGGGCTTGCGCCCCTCTTTCGGTCTTTACGTCAGGTTAGTGCTGAATTACCACCAGATTTCCATCTGAGCACCGAAGGACCACTCATCGCTGTCGCCACGGCTGGTTGTGCTGATACCAGAGTTCGTTGCAGCTGCGTATTTAGATACGTTGTCACCATTTTTAACGTAGCCCCACTCTTCATCCCATTTTGCATAGGTTGCGAAGACACGGATTGCCGGGCGGGACCAGATGCTGTCGCCAGCCTGCCACTGTTGCGCGAGGGTGATTTTGTACTGGCTGTTGCGATCGCCAGTCTGCTGAGATTTGACGTTGTCGTAACCGACTTCCATCAGGGTGCTCATGATCGGCGTCCATTTGTACATCGGACGGATACCGACGGTGTACCATTCGGTCCCCAGGTCGTTATCCATATCGAGGTTTTGGTACATACCGACGTACATCAGGTCCCATTTGTCGCCAAGGGAAATTGCACCGTGGTCAAGCACGCGGAACAGGCTACCGTTGTTATTAATAAAGTTATGGGCGACTTTGTTACCGTTGTCATCAACACCGGTAGATGAGCCGTAAGACCCCTGGTTCAGGCCTTTGCCCTGAGTGGTCATGGAATCTGTCGCGTACTGAACCACAAACTTGTTGTAGCCCTTCAGCATGCTCTGGGTATGTTCAGCGGTGAACATCCAACCGTCTTTAGATGCGCCGTCTGCCAGGCTGTAGTCGTCGGTGGTGTTAGCACGACCGTAGTCGACGCCCAGCTCCAACATACCATCCGGGTTAGTAGCCATCTGCGCTAAACGTACGTCAAATACATCGTTCGCGGTGTCTTTGGTACGGTCATAGATATTCTGGCTGCTGAACGCGTATGAACCGCCCGCTTCCTGAGAACGGGTTGCTGCCAGAGACAGTTTACCGAAGCCCAGATCGATGTTTTCAATACCAGCACCAGGACCTGAAATATCCCAGTAGTAGAAGTCGATCATGTGGACGTCATGACGCTGATAGAAGCGCTTACCGGCCCAAATGGTGGAGCCTGGCAGCCATTCAATCAAGTTTTTACCCTGCACGTTGGCTTCACGGAAGGCCGGGTCAGTCCCTTCCCAGTCATTCTGCTGTGCAACGGAGTAGGCAACGTTGGTGTCGAAGTAGAAGCTCTTATCGCCCTCTTTCCACACTTCCTGACCTAATTTGATTTCCGCATAGGTTTCACATTCGTTACCAAGACGGTATTTACTTTGTGCACCTGTTGCCTGGAAACATTGTTGTTCGCCGCCGCTACCTGTCCAGCCAATGCCGGAACGAGCATAACCATGGAAATCCACAGCCATTGCCTGAACAGACATAATGCCTGCTGCTACAGCAACCGCCAGAGGGAGTTTGCGCAGAGTAATCATCGTTCTATCTCCTGAGATCATTGCTTTTCTTTAAACGCTGCCACCTTCTAAAACTGCGAATGGTTTTGCGTTTCGTTTTTTATGGGGACCTTAAACGCCCGGCTCTTTGTGCAACCGACGACATGCAGTGCCATCCTCACGGAACAGATGGCAACGCTCTGGCGGCAGGCCGATAGCGAATGTGACACCCTCTTCTACCAACACCACGTCGTTCTGGCGGTAAACCAGGTTTTGACGGATGGCGGGGATCTGGATATGAATTTGTGTTTCATGACCAAGCTGCTCGACCACCTGCACTTCACCTTCGAGGGTGACATCGGCGATATCGCTGGGCAGCAGATGTTCCGGGCGGATACCTAAAGACATGTTGGCGCCAACCTGTACCGCATGGCTGTCCACCGGGAGCCATATTTGCTGGCGGTTGGGCAGTTCAACCTGCACCTGATCAATCGCCGTTGCCGTGACTTTCACCGGCAGGAAGTTCATCTTCGGTGAACCAATGAAGCCCGCCACAAAGCGGTCAGCCGGGTAGTGATACAGTTCCAGAGGCTTACCAACCTGCGCTACGCGACCGGCATCCAGCACCACAATTTTGTCGGCCAGCGTCATCGCTTCGACCTGATCGTGGGTGACGTAAATCATCGTGCGGCCAAGACGTTTATGCAGGCGGGAGATTTCAATACGCATCTGCACGCGCAGAGCGGCGTCGAGGTTCGACAGTGGTTCGTCCAGCAGGAATACGCGCGGTTCGGCGACCAGCGTACGGCCAATCGCCACACGCTGACGTTGTCCACCGGAAAGCGCTTTCGGTTTACGCTCCAGCAGGTGTGCCAGTTGCAGAACTTCCGCAACCTGATTCACGCGCTGGTTCATCACCTCTTTTTTCGCTCCGGCCAGTTTGAGGCCGAACGACATGTTCTCCGCGACGGACAAATGGGGATACAACGCGTAGGACTGAAAGACCATGCCTACACCACGTTCGGCGGGCGGAATGTCGTTCATCCGGGTCTCCCCGATAAACAGGTCACCACTGGTGATGGTTTCAAGTCCGGCGATCATACGCAGCAAGGTCGACTTACCGCAGCCTGACGGTCCGACAAACACCACGAATTCCCCTTCGTGAATGTCGAGATTGATATCTTTCGATACCACCACGTCACCCCAGGCTTTCGTTACATTTCGTAGCTGTACGCTCGCCATGCCCTTCTCCCTTCGTTACAACCTGTCATCGACAGCAACATTCATGATGGGCTGACTATGCGCGATCCCTTGACTGCGTGAATCCTCCACCCCCCGGCTTTTTTATGGGGGAGGAGGCGGGAGGATGAGAGAGCAGCGTCTGAGACCCGGGCCACCAGCCTCAGAGGAATTTCGTGATGCAGCCTGCAAAAATCGGTGGGTTTTTATGTGCGCCAGTACGCAATACTCACATTTATGTAACACAGATCACATAAAGAGCGGGTGGGGCGTAGGGGTAAGGAGGATGGAAAGAGGTTGTCGTATAAAGAAACTAGTAACCGTTAAGCCACCTCTGCAAAATCACCAAACAGGATGGGAACTATGAAAATCAAAACTGGCGCACGCATCCTCGCATTGTCTGCATTAACGACGATGATGTTTTCCGCCTCGGCTCTCGCCAAGATTGAAGAAGGTAAGCTGGTTATCTGGATTAACGGCGACAAAGGCTATAACGGCCTCGCTGAAGTGGGCAAAAAATTCGAGAAAGACACCGGGATCAAAGTCACTATTGAGCACCCTGACAAACTGGAAGAGAAATTCCCGCAGGTTGCCGCGACCGGCGACGGTCCGGACATCATCTTCTGGGCACATGACCGTTTTGGCGGCTACGCTCAGTCTGGCCTGCTGGCTGAAATCACACCTGACAAAGCCTTCCAGGACAAGCTCTATCCGTTCACCTGGGATGCCGTACGCTATAACGGCAAACTGATTGCCTACCCGATCGCGGTTGAAGCGCTGTCGCTGATTTACAACAAAGACCTCGTTCCAAATCCACCGAAAACCTGGGAAGAAATTCCTGCACTGGATAAAGAGCTGAAGGCGAAAGGTAAATCCGCACTGATGTTTAACCTGCAAGAACCGTACTTCACCTGGCCGCTGATTGCCGCCGACGGTGGTTACGCGTTCAAGTTTGAGAACGGTAAGTACGATGTGAAAGACGTGGGCGTGGATAACGCTGGCGCGAAAGCGGGTCTGACCTTCCTGGTTGATCTGATCAAGAACAAACACATGAACGCGGATACCGATTACTCCATCGCCGAAGCGGCCTTTAACAAAGGCGATACCGCGATGACCATTAACGGTCCGTGGGCATGGTCCAACATCGACAAGAGCAAAATCAACTACGGCGTCACGCTGCTGCCAACCTTCAAAGGCAAAGCGTCTAAACCGTTTGTTGGCGTTCTGAGTGCCGGCATCAACGCCGCCAGCCCGAACAAAGAGCTGGCGAAAGAGTTCCTCGAAAACTACCTGCTGACCGATCAGGGTCTGGATGAAGTGAACAAGGACAAACCGCTGGGCGCCGTTGCGCTGAAATCCTTCCAGGATCAGTTAGCGAAAGACCCACGTATCGCCGCCACTATGGATAACGCCCAGAAAGGCGAAATCATGCCGAACATCCCACAGATGTCCGCATTCTGGTATGCCGTTCGTACCGCAGTGATCAATGCAGCCAGCGGCCGTCAGACCGTCGATGCCGCACTGAAAGACGCGCAGGGTCGTATCACCAAGTAGTGCTGTAGCACACGTGCCGGATGGCGGCATAAATGCCTTATCCGGCCTACAACTCACCGTAGGCCTGATAAGCGCAGCGCCATCAGGCACTTTTGCCGACAGATGTTCAATGTTGTAGAGGAAGATCCCCATGGATGTCATTAAAAAGAAACACTGGTGGCAAAGCGACACGCTGAAATGGTCAGTGATGGGTCTGCTTGGGCTGCTGGTCGGTTACCTTGTTGTTTTGATGTACGCTCAGGGGGAGTACCTGTTTGCCATCATGACGCTGATTTTAAGCTCTGCTGGCCTGTATATTTTCGCTAACCGTAAAGCCTATGCCTGGCGCTATGTTTACCCGGGCGTTGCCGGTATGGGGCTGTTTGTCCTGTTTCCGCTGATTTGTACGATCGCCATTGCCTTTACCAACTACAGCAGTACCAACCAGCTGACCTTTGAACGCGCTCAGGAAGTCCTGATGGATCGTTCGTATCAGGCTGGGAAAACCTACAACTTTGGCCTGTATCCGGCGGGTGATGAGTGGCAACTGGCCCTCACCGACGGTGAAACCGGCAAGAATTACCTTTCTGACGCTTTTAAATTTGGCGGCGAGCAGAAACTGCAACTGAAAGAAGCCGAGGCGCTGCCGGCAGGCGAACGTGCAACACTGCGTATCATCACGCAGAATCGCCAGGCGCTTACCCAATTGACCGCCATCCTGCCGGATGAAAGCAAAGTTACCATGAGTTCGCTGCGCCAGTTTTCCGGCACGCAGCCACTTTATACGCTCGCTGAAGACGGCACACTCACCAACAGCCAGAGCGGCGTAAAATACCGCGCCAACAACGATATTGGTTATTATCAGGCGATTAACGCTGACGGTAGCTGGGGTAGCGAAAAACTCAGCCCGGGCTACACCGTTGCCATCGGCTGGGATAACTTCACCCGCGTATTTACCGACGAGGGCATCCAGAAACCGTTCTTCGCCATCTTCGTCTGGACGGTGGTCTTCTCGGTACTGACCGTTATTTTGACCGTTGCCGTGGGCATGGTGCTGGCCTGTCTCGTACAGTGGGAGTCTCTCAAAGGCAAAGCGATTTACCGCGTCCTGCTGATTCTTCCGTATGCCGTACCGTCGTTTATCTCGATTCTGATTTTCAAGGGCTTATTCAACCAGAGCTTTGGTGAAATCAACATGATGCTGAGCGCGCTGTTTGGCATCAAACCGGCCTGGTTCAGCGACCCAACCACCGCGCGTTCGATGATTATTATCGTCAACACCTGGCTCGGTTATCCATACATGATGATCCTGTGCATGGGTCTGCTGAAAGCGATTCCTGACGACCTGTATGAAGCCTCGGCGATGGATGGCGCAGGTCCGTTCCAGAACTTCTTTAAGATAACGCTACCGCTGTTGATTAAGCCGCTGACGCCGCTGATGATCGCCAGCTTCGCCTTTAACTTTAACAACTTCGTGCTGATTCAGCTGTTGACCAACGGTGGTCCGGACCGTCTTGGTACCACCACACCAGCCGGTTATACCGACCTGCTCGTGAGCTACACCTACCGTATCGCCTTTGAAGGCGGCGGTGGTCAGGACTTCGGTCTGGCGGCGGCGATTGCCACGCTGATCTTCCTGCTGGTTGGTGCGCTGGCGATTGTGAACCTGAAAGCCACACGTATGAAGTTTGATTAGGGGAGATAACGACAATGGCTATGGTCCAACCGAAATCACAAAAGTTACGTTTATTCGCAACGCACTTAGGGCTGCTGATTTTTATCGCGGCGATCATGTTCCCGCTGCTGATGGTTATCGCTATCTCGCTGCGCGAAGGTAACTTTGCCACCGGCAGCCTGATCCCGGAAAACATCTCCTGGGAACACTGGAAACTGGCGCTGGGCTTTAGCGTTGAGCACGCGGATGGCCGCGTGACCCCGCCGCCGTTCCCGGTGCTGTTATGGCTGTGGAACTCGGTGAAAGTGGCCACCATTACTGCGATCGGTATCGTGACGCTTTCCACCACCTGCGCTTACGCCTTTGCCCGTATGCGATTCCCGGGCAAAGCAACCCTGCTGAAAGGGATGCTGATTTTCCAGATGTTCCCGGCGGTACTGTCTCTGGTCGCGTTGTATGCTTTGTTTGATCGCCTGGGCCAGTACATTCCGTTTATCGGCCTGAACACTCACGGCGGCGTGATCTTTGCTTATCTCGGCGGTATTGCGCTGCATGTGTGGACGATTAAGGGCTATTTCGAAACCATCGACGGTTCGCTGGAAGAAGCGGCCGCGCTGGATGGCGCCACGCCGTGGCAGGCTTTCCGCCTGGTGCTGTTACCGCTTTCCGTTCCGATTCTGGCGGTCGTGTTTATTCTGTCGTTCATTGCCGCCATTACCGAAGTACCGGTCGCGTCACTGCTGCTGCGTGATGTGAACAGCTACACCCTCGCGGTAGGTATGCAGCAGTACCTCAATCCACAGAACTACTTGTGGGGCGACTTTGCCGCCGCAGCTGTACTTTCAGCCATTCCGATCACTCTGGTATTCCTGCTGGCGCAGCGCTGGCTGGTTAACGGCCTGACGGCGGGTGGTGTGAAAGGTTAAGTTTTACCGAAGTAACCGCCCGGCAACGGGCAATGCCACTGCAACCCTCAACTTATGTTATCCCAACCTGTGACTGTTATTCGGCGCTCTACGGAGCGCCCTTTTTTTATGTAAATTCCATACGCTTAAGCGATGTAAAACGTTTACACTCACTGGATTATTTTTATTGACAGACAATTAACATCTTTGTGATAAGCATCACATATGCAAATTTTCATAATGACGAAAACAAAATACAGAATAACACTTCCACTCTCGAAATATTACATTACCCTAACGATAAAATCGGGCGAGTAACAAATATGAAAGTTTATAATTTTGATAAAGTTATTTCACGCGACGGAACCTATAGCGCTAAATATAATAACAAGGGGCGTGACATCATCCCTCTGTCTGTAGCTGATATGGATATCCCCGTAGCTGATTTTATAGTTTCTGAATTGTCAGCCGCAAATCAGAAAGGTATCTACGGTTATACATTATTAAGTGATGACTGGCAGCAAGTAACAGCACAGTGGTACCAACGCCATTACTCGTGGAAGGTCAACCCTGAACACATTGTTTTTTGCCCACGGGTGGTACAAGCCGTCTCATTATTTATCCAGAACTTTACCCAGCCGGGAGATGCTATTGTCAGCCTGGCCCCAGCCTATCATCCTATTAGCCATGCAGTTGAAGTCAACCATAGAGTATTGCTGGAAAGTACGTTACTTTATCGTGACCACCGCTATGAAATAGACTTTGCGGATCTCGAAGATAAGTTTAAAACGGCTTGTTGTTTTATTCTAATATCGCCGCATAATCCAACAGGAACAATCTGGTCAGAAGACAATCTGAGAAAAATAGCTTCATTAGCAGAGAAATATAATGTTTTTATTATTTCCGATGATGTTCATGCAGACTTCAATTTCACCCAAAAACAACATCAAATAATTTCTTCGATAAGTTCATACGTTGCACAAAACTCGTTTATTTGTACATCTCCAGCAAAAACATTCAATATGGCCGGACTTGAAATCGCCAATATTGTTATTGCTAATGATAAGTATCGTGAAAAGTTTAAATCAGCTCTTATTGCAGCAGGTATCCATAATCCTGGTTATTTCTCTGTTCCTGCATTTCTCTGTGCTTACCGCCATGGCGATTCTTGGTTAGCAGCATTAAAAGATTATTTGGCCGAAAACAGGCGCTGGGTTCAATCATTCTGCCAGGCTCATTTTCCAGACTGGGTTGTCGCCTCTGGTGGTGGAACTTACATGTTGTGGATCGACTACCGAGCGATGAACATCAGCGAAGAGCAACTACGCCATTGGTTTGTCTCCCTCGCTGGTGTTGAGATGAGTTGGGGATCAGATTTTGGCGATGAAGGACTTGGTTTTTTCCGCGTGAACATCGCCACGCCGAGAACCACTCTTACACAAGCATTTGAACGGATTTATCAGAGCATACCCTTCACTACAGGAGTTTCCCTCCATGAATAATAACAATACTCCAAGAACACCAACTCTGGTGGAATCATTGTTACCAATACTAGCGATGGTTCTATTGCTGGGAGTTGGCTATGCAGCTTTCGATCTGCCACCTGAGCCATTAATGGTTCTTTCAACCGTCATTGCTGCGCTGTTAGTTAAGCGGTTGGGGTACGGCTACAATGCAATCCTTGAATCAATATCGCAGAAAATCGCCAAAACAATGCCTGCTCTGCTAATTTTGATCAGCGTGGGCCTCCTGATTGGGACATGGATGATAGGCGGTACTATTCCGCTGATGATTTATTACGGCCTTAATCTGATAAATCCTTCAATGATCTATGTGACCGCACTGCTCGTTACTGCCGTCGTCTCTGTATGCACAGGGACATCCTGGGGATCGGCAGGCACCGTCGGTGTAGCATTTATGGGTGTGGCCATCGGAATGGAGGCTAATCTGGCAGCAACTGCTGGCGCTATTGTGGCGGGGGCTTATTTCGGGGACAAACTGTCACCCCTTTCTGGCGACACTAACCTGGCCGCGATGGCGGCCCAGATAGATCTCTATGAACACATCGCTCATTTACTTTACACAACCCTTCCCTCATTGATTCTGTCAGCGGTTGTTATGACCCTCTATGGAATGAATGGCGATCTCGGCGGCTCAACCGTGCCCGACAAAGTTCAGCTAATTACAGAGGGATTAAAGGGGATTTATCATTTTAATTTGTTGTTATTGCTCCCCATTGCCATTGTCCTGTACGGTTCGATTACCAAGAAACCAACTATTCCAATTATGCTTGTTTCGGCACTGGTAGCCATGATCAACGCCAGCGTCATTCAGGGTTTCGCACTACACGACATTGTAAAAAGCGCAGTAGACGGATTTAACGTTTCAATGCTTACCGATAAAGATGTTAATCCTCTATTAGGTAATTTGCTCAACCGCGGTGGCATGAACTCGATGATGAGTACGTTGCTTATTTGTTTCTGCGCCCTTTCATTCGCGGGAACATTGGCCTTGAGCGGCGCTTTAGAAGTCATCGTCCATAATCTGCTCAAATTAGTTCATTCCACAGGAACCATGATTCTTGCGACTATTGCCTGTGGCTTAACAATGATTAGCGTGACCTGTAATGGTCAGATCTCAATCCTGATCCCGATTGAAATGTTACGAAGTGCTTATATTGAGCGCGGGCTACATCCAAAAAATCTGGCGAGGACTGTAGAAGACTCTGCCACCATATTTGAACCGATTCTGCCCTGGACTGCCGCGGGTGCCTACATGGCAGGTACGCTTGGTGTTGCTACATTAAGCTATCTTCCGTGGGCTATTCTCTGCTGGAGTGGCATTTTCTTTGCGACGCTATGGGGTTTCACTGGCTTTGGCATCGCTCGCTTGTCCAAAGAAAAGCAGCAACAGCTCATGATGGAAACCGTAAATGAAAGCAAATAGAATCGGCCTGATTAAGATATTCGCCAGTCATTAACCACGTCTACACGCCGCAGCCCGATTGCGGCGTGTTGTCTGTTACTCTCGCTTCAGCCGTTTGGAATTGCACAACCACAGGGTGATCACCAGCAGCAGGATCGCCGCAGAATAGATCAGCACATCCATCGGCGCTTTATGATCGACAATGATCAACCGAACAATCGCGGTGATCCCGATATAGACAAAATAGCGCAGCGGAAAGTGAAACCCTGACTGAAAGTATTTCACAATCAAGGCGATAAATTCAAAGTAGAGGAAGTAAACCACCAGCCCTTCCACCAGCTCATACTTGCTGGTTTGTTCCGGCGCGAACAGCACATCTGCCAGATGCAGCGTTTCTTTCCCGAGGAATACAACCAGGATCAGGCCCAGACTCAGCAGCCCCAGATTCAACACAGTCTGTAAGATGGTGGAGATAAACTCCACGCGCGGACGAGATAGCGGCGTCATAACGGCCCCTCCTGTTCAGTGACGAGGTTTCTGTATAACGCAAAAATGTGACAGAGATCTACATTTTTTGTTTATGTTTTGTGCAGCTCAATAATAGTGCAACAATGCTTCTGACACTAACATCTTGAACGGAATAGAAATGCTTAAGATTGAAATGGCAACCGTCGACGATGCCAGCTTTCTAAGCGCAATGGGCTATATCAGCTATCGACATCACTTTGCGCCTTTGTGGAAAAACCCGAGCGAGCTCGACGCTTATCTTGAGCAGGAATATTCCTTACCAGCGATATCCAGCAGTTTGGCCGAGCCCGGAACCTTCTGGCTTATCGCCTTTGCCGACGCGCCGGTTGGCTTTGCCAAATACAGTCTCCGCCGCTCTATTGCTCCAGAAGGGCGTTCAGGGGCATTACTACATAAGATCTACCTGATGCCAGATGCAACGGGCAAGCAGTACGGTGAGCAGCTTTTTGCCGAAGTTATTCGCCAGGCCAAAGAGCAGGATGAAAAATGGCTCTGGCTTGAGGTACTGGCTGATAATCCTAAGGCACGGCAGTTCTATGAACGGCAAGGGATGACGCTTGTGAAGGAAACTGCTTTCACTACCGCCTCCCAGACCAGTATTTTGTACGTTATGGAAAAGCAGATTTAAGAGGATATAAATGATGAATATTCGTCAATCCGCTGTCCGCAACGTTACCTGCGGTGAGAACGTGGTGATTTATGAGCCCGCCAATCTCTACGACTGCACATTGGGTGACAACGTCTTTGTCGGACCATTTGTAGAAATCCAGGGCAATACGCAGATTGGCGCAGACAGCAAAATTCAGTCGCACACCTTCATCTGCGAATATGTCACCCTGGGCGCCCGCTGTTTTATCGGTCATGGCGTGATGTTCGCCAACGATATGTTTCGCGAAGGAAAACCCAACGCTGACCGCAACAGTTGGGGGAGAATTATCATTGGCGACGATGTTTCGATCGGCAGTGGAGCGACCATTCTGGCGGTCACTATCTGCGATGGCGCGGTCATCGGCGCGGGAAGCGTGGTGACTAAATCGATCACCGAGAAAGGCGTATATGCGGGAAACCCGGCAAAATTATTGCGTCGCATATAACTTGCCGGATAGCTCGATTAACGGAAATTCACGCTGCGATCGCTGGTCA
This sequence comes from Citrobacter sp. Cpo037, assembly GCF_030332945.1. Lineage (NCBI taxonomy): Bacteria > Pseudomonadati > Pseudomonadota > Gammaproteobacteria > Enterobacterales > Enterobacteriaceae > Citrobacter > Citrobacter sp. Cpo037. The sequence continues at coordinate 36,461 of NZ_JAOWGW010000076.1, read as the reverse complement.
TGTCGTACAGACCAAACTTACGTCCAAGCTGTTGGCCGCCATCACGCGTTAACGGCGTCCAGCCAATCGCCGCACGGCTGCGGGTCGGGCCAGACGAGAACAGATCCAGCGGCACGGATACGTACACCCCTTTGGTAAAATCACCCTCTCCGTACTCATCCGGCGAGGCGTCGGTGATGGTCGCATAGCCGCCGACCACAACGCCGCTGTCAAAGCGCTTCGCCACTTCCAGCGTTCCGCCCTTATCTCCCGCCAGATACTGGCCCACGCTGGCTTTTACCAGTACATCCTGAGCGAATGACGGATTCCAGTACGCCGTCAAATGCCCGGTCTTCACGCTGTAGTCGGTGAATTTCATCATGTCCTGCGCGCTACGCCAGTCACGCTGTTTCACGTAGTTGGCATCAACACCAAACGCCCAGTTGCTGTCTAACGGACGATACAACACTTCTGCCCCCGCTCCGCCGTACATGGTTTCCAGATAGCCACCGTAAACCTGTCCGTAGAACCCGTTTCCGAGTGACTGGAAGTAGTTGGCCTGTAGGTTATTCACGTAGACATCGTTTTGCACATACTCGCGCACATGGGTACGCACTCGTGGCAAATGCGAATCCTGCGGCGGGTTGGTGTAGTTAAATTTGTCATAGTTATTGGCGAGGTTGGCGAACAAACTCCCGGTGGTCAGCAGGTGATCGGTAACCCACCAATCCGCCGTTCCCATCACGCCCAACTGATACATATAGAAGTTTTCCGGGCCGCCCACTGACTGGTTAAGCACCGGATCGATGTGGAAATCGAAGCGTGACTTATCGATATACCAGCCCTGCTCGGTCGTTTTCGGCACCACAGGCTCAACGCGTTTTTGCGCCAGCTGGGTTTCATGGCCCAACGGTTCGCCTTCCAGATGACGCTTGAGGCTGGAAACCTCCGTTTCGGTCGTCACCTGCGGTAAGTTAAGACGATTTTCCGTAATACGGATCGTGCGGATCCCGTCGGGAAGATCGTTCATCACGATCCGGTTGGCACGTTCGATCCCTTCGCGCGAATCACGATATTTCACCTGTTCACCGGTCACATACAGCGTATCGCCCTGAACCTGAATTTTAGGATCGGCCAGTCCGGCGTTATATTTCAGCAGCGTTAACTGATTCGCCACCACCGAGTGTTGCAGGATGGCATCCTGCGGCTGTGGCTGATATTTCGGGCGGGCGTTGTCGTTATAGTTTGGCCGCAGATCGTTGAAGTTAGTCCGCAGCGTGACCCCAAACATAAAGGTGTTCCCGCGCTCATAGCTGAGGTTAACGTCGGCCCAATCGGTGACGCGATAAATAGCGCCGACGTTAAACTTGCTCTTCTGATCCAGCTTGCCCGCAAAATCCTGCTGGTAATTGTTTCCCTCATACTCCAGTTTCAGACGCAACGGCTGCCAGGGTGTCTGATACTCGACGCCGCCAAACAGCGATGCCGGGCCGTGGAACATCTGGCTGCCGTCAATAGAACCGGCCTGCTTGTAGCTGTTATCGCGATAGCAGAATTTATCGCTGTATGAGCAAAACGGATTGCTGACGTTGCCGCTGGTCCCGAGATATCCCCAGCCCAGGCCAAGCGAGAAATCAAACGGCCCCCAGGCTTTATTCGCCACAATATACTCCGCATCGAACAGGCCAGTTCCGCCAATATCCCGCGCACCAACCGCCACCTGCGGCATCCAGTAGCTCTCTTCCCACAGCCGCAGTTTGAGATCAAAAGCTTTATCCTTGTAAGTCTGATCGCCAGAAAACGACTCCACGCTACTGTATTTTTTGGTACGCACATCGGTATAGCGCAGCGTGGTTTCCAGCCACGGGAAGAGCTGCACCGACGCAGAGTAGTAGCGGTACTGATCGTTATCGCGGTAATTGAGGCTCATTTCGCCCTCGCGCGCCATGCGTGCGGTTGGGGTTTGCAGCAGCCCCACGCCGCCAAAATCGGACTGGGAAGGTCCAATGGGCGCGGGCCAGGTTTCACCATGGCAGGCAACGCTTACGCCCAGCGCCAATACGCTGAGCAGGTAAGTTTTTCTCATTATTCGGGTATCCGCTGGGTCAGGGTGCGAAGAATGTCGGCATTAATTTCATCCGGGGTGCTGCTCCAGACAGCATCAGAGAGTCCGACATAAATGATGCTGCCGGGCATCGGCTCAACGTGACGTTTGTTCCAGTAAGCGACCGGTACTTTTTGCGTGCGCCCTTCGGGATAGATAACCCAGGCGAAGCTACGATCCGCGCCGCTGAGCCGACTTTGCCCATCGAGATAACTGGCAACATCACGCCCGGGCATAAACGGTTGTTTACCCGGATGGCTTAGCAGGCCAAACAGCGTGATATGCGTTGGCTGCGCTCCGACCCACAGCGTGTAATTGCCCTGCAACGGCGGGTTGCCTCGCTCGCTGACGCGCACAACATCCGGGTCAAGATTAATCATCTGCCTGCCGGTCACCTTCAACGCCTGAATTTGCTGGCGTAATGCGTTGATAGCGGCAGCATCGTCACCGCTTTCTTCAGCGACCAGCGTCGCCAGGCGAGCCAGTAATGCCTGCTGCTGACGTCCCGCCTCCGTCGTTGCCCGCTCTTCGCTAATAACCGCGCCTGGCCACCAGCTATTGCTCAACCGCAGCTGTCCGACCAGGTCGAGCAGATGTTCGGCCCCGGTCAGCGTTTTTGGCTCTTCGCTGGCGGAGGTAAAGACCTTAACGCTGCCCGCAGCAAAAACAGACGCTGCGCTCAGGCTCAACAGCAGCGCCATAACGGCTCGTTTGATCATGATTTTGCCGCCTTAATCAGCGTGGTTTTCACCGGGAAGTAATGCGCGCCTAGATACTGTTTCGACTGGCGAATCTGCCCTTCACTGTCTATCCAGTAGCGGTTATGCCAGCGCGTTTGATCGGTCGTTATCTCTTCATCGAGGATCCGTACTGGCGTGTCATCGCTGCCGACCTTGATGGTGTCTGCGCCATCCCATTTGAAAACCGATCGCGCGGTGGCATAGCGTACCTGCTGATGTTCAGTCCAGCCCATTGTGCGGGTCCACGTTGCGCCATCGACTATCTGATTGGGTTTGATGAGTGGGTCTGCCGCCAGATTATTCACCTCAATTAGGTTGTCCCCGCCGAGATGCGTTTTCACAATGCGCCCATGCTGCGTGACGAGAATAGCCCGATCCTGAGTCACCCATTTCTGCTGTCCGTTTTCCGCAAACGCGAGTACCACAAACAGTTGGGGACCGCCGTTTAGCTGCATATACTGGCTGGCGTAGGGCATATTCTGGATTTCATCGTCCGTCATCTGTACGCCGGGAGTACCAAACACGCTATCCCACAGCGAATGCCCCAACCCTTCGGTGGTGGCTGAGCACGCCTGCAGTAACAGGCAAACCATTATGAGCGCTGGTCGCTTCACGACGTTTCTCCGCATTATTGCCGGGTGGCGCGACGCTTATCCGGCCTACAAATCCCACATACTTTTGGCAATTCAAAATAACCACACCGAAGTGTGGTTAGAATTAAACGTACCTTTATTACTGGGTACTGGTGGTTGTAGTGGTTGTGGTTCCGGTATTAGAACCATCGCCGCCACCGGTCGCCGCCAGGGCGACCCCCACTGCAGAACTTACGGTGCTCACGCTGGTTGCGGAGGAACTTCCTGCCGAAACCGACGCGGCAGCCGACCCTGCTGCCTCACCCACCTGAACGGGGGCGGCATAGACAGAAGTCGCCGCAAGCGCAGATATAGCCCACAGGCCATACAGAACTTTTTTCATCACAAATTCCCTTCATTGTATGAATGGAGATTTACCCAAAAGAATTTCGGGCGAGATCGAGTATACACAAGCCAAAGTGTGCAAATTACGTCACACGGGAATTTAGGATAATTAGATAACGAAAGGAAAAATGATTAAAAAATACAACAAAAACAATTAAATCAATAAATTAAAATATAAAAATTAAAATGCAATATCCGGTAAATCCGAAAAAATAAGAATTTGAATAACATTAAGAAAATTATTTTAGGATTAAGCTCAATTAAGGTATGAAGTTAAAACGTAGATATCCTGGAGCATTCTTACAAAAAAGCCGATATTAATATCGGCTTTTTATTTCATTAATGCCGGATGCGGCTAAACGCCTTATCCGGCCTACAAGTGTGTGCTATCAGGCACGCCAGGACTTATAACGGTTAATCAAACCGTTGGTAGAACTGTCGTGGCTGCTCACTTCTGAACCATCTTTCAGCTCTGGCAGAATGCGGTTCGCCAGCTGTTTGCCCAGCTCAACGCCCCACTGGTCAAAGGTGAAGATATTCAGGATAGCGCCCTGAGTGAAGATTTTATGTTCGTACAGTGCAATCAGCGCACCCAGGCTGAACGGCGTGATTTCGCGCAGCAGGATGGAGTTCGTTGGGCGGTTACCTTCGAACACTTTGAACGGCACAACGTGGTCCAACGTTGCCGGATCTTTACCCTGGTCGCGGTATTCCTGCTCAACCACTTCACGAGATTTACCGAATGCCAGCGCTTCGGTTTGCGCGAAGAAGTTAGACAGCAGTTTCGGATGGTGATCCGACAGCGGGTTGTGGGTGATGGCCGGCGCGATGAAATCGCATGGAACCATTTTGGTGCCCTGGTGGATCAGCTGGTAGAACGCATGCTGGCCGTTAGTACCCGGCTCACCCCAGATGATTGGGCCAGTCTGGTAATCCACCGCATTGCCGTTACGGTCAACGTATTTACCGTTGGATTCCATGTTGCCCTGCTGGAAGTAAGCCGCGAAACGGTGCATATACTGGTCATACGGCAGAATCGCTTCGGTTTCGGCACCGAAGAAGTTGTTGTACCAGATACCGATCAGCGCCAGCAGCACCGGCAGGTTTTTCTCAGCCGGAGTGGTGGAGAAGTGTTTGTCCATCGCATGCGCGCCGGAGAGCAGCTCAACAAAGTTGTCGAAGCCTACGGACAGGATGATGGACAGACCGATTGCAGACCACAGGGAGTAACGACCGCCTACCCAGTCCCAGAACTCGAACATATTGGCAGTATCAATACCGAACTCGCCAACCGCTTTACCGTTAGTGGAGAGCGCAGCGAAGTGTTTGGCAACGTGCTTGTTGTCGCCTGCGGTCGCCAGGAACCAATCACGCGCGCTGTGGGCGTTGGTCATGGTTTCCTGGGTGGTGAAGGTTTTGGAAGCGACCAGGAACAGCGTGGTTTCCGGGTTCACTTTCTTCAGCACTTCGGCAATGTGCGTACCATCGACGTTAGACACAAAGTGCATGTTCAGGTGATTTTTGTACGGACGCAGCGCTTCGGTCACCATGAACGGGCCGAGGTCAGAACCGCCGATACCGATGTTTACTACATCAGTGATGGCTTTACCGGTATAGCCTTTCCAGCTTCCGGAGATGATCGCTTCAGAGAAGGATTTCATCTTCTCCAGCACAGCATTCACTTCCGGCATGACATCTTTGCCGTCAACGATGATAGGCGTATTGCTACGGTTGCGCAGCGCCACGTGCAGCACGGCACGGTCTTCAGTGCGGTTGATTTTCTCACCGGAGAACATGGACTTGATGGCGCCCGCCAAATCGGTTTCTTTCGCCAGATCCTGCAGTTTAGCCAGCGTCTCTTCAGTGATGCGGTTTTTGGAGAAATCCACCAGCATCAAATCGTCAAACGTCGCGGAAAACTTAGTGAAACGATCGCTATCTTTCGCGAAAAGATCCGCGATAGTAACGTCTTTCATTTCTTCAAAGTGTTTTTGTAGTGCCTGCCAGGCTGAGGTCTGCGTTGGATTGATGTTTTTCATTAGCAATACTCTTCTGATTTTGAGAATTGTGACTGAGATCGATTGTAACGCCAGTCACAGAAAAGTGTGATTGTTTTAATGCCATTGCCAGGGCATCCGCCAAACGTGGCTAAAAAGTATAGCGGTTATCAGCGTTGTTATTAGTACCGTTACTCAACGCAGTTGCAGCATGAAAAATCCGCATAATCCCAGCGTTGACAGTGCAAGCTACACATTTTATTTATAAATACGGTATTTGCATTTGCGCCTGCACCGGTTTCTGTTCTGCCTTATGTGCCATGGTCGCTCTATTCATTCCCTGACACGAGGTAGTTATGACTGATGTAGTTGTCTCCAAGTTTGGCGGTACCAGCGTGGCGGATTTTGATGCCATGAATCGCAGCGCTGATGTAGTGCTTTCTGATGCTAACGTCCGTGTAGTGGTACTTTCCGCTTCTGCGGGGATCACCAACCTGCTGGTCGCACTGGCTGAAGGGCTGGAGCCAACCGCGCGCTTCGAAAAACTCGATGCCATTCGTCAAATTCAGTTCAATATTCTGGAGCGCCTGCGTTATCCAAACGTGATCCGTGAAGAGATCGAACGTCTGCTGGAAAACATCACCACGCTGGCAGAAGCGGCGTCACTGGCGACCTCAACCGCGCTGACCGACGAACTGGTCAGCCACGGTGAACTGATGTCTACCCTGCTGTTCGTCGAGATCCTGCGTGAGCGCAACGTGCAGGCGCAGTGGTTTGACGTACGTAAAGTGATGCGCACCAACGATCGTTTTGGCCGCGCAGAGCCTGACGTCGCGGCGCTAGCCGAACTGGCAACGCTCCAGTTGGCCCCACGTCTGAGCGAAGGTCTGGTGATTACTCAGGGCTTTATCGGCAGTGAAGGCAAAGGCCGCACCACCACGTTGGGGCGCGGCGGGAGCGATTATACGGCTGCCCTGCTGGCCGAAGCGCTGCACGCCACGCGCGTCGATATCTGGACCGATGTTCCAGGCATTTACACGACCGATCCGCGCGTTGTTCCGGCGGCGCAGCGTATTGATGAAATCGCCTTTGAAGAGGCCGCAGAAATGGCGACCTTTGGCGCGAAAGTGCTGCACCCGGCAACGTTGTTGCCAGCCGTGCGTAGCGATATCCCGGTGTTTGTTGGCTCCAGTAAGGATCCAAAAGCAGGCGGTACGCTGGTATGCAATAAAACCGCGAATCCACCGCTGTTCCGGGCGCTGGCACTGCGCCGTAAGCAAACGCTGCTAACGCTGCATAGCCTGAATATGCTGCACTCTCGCGGCTTTTTAGCGGAAGTGTTCGGCATCCTGGCACGCCACAATATCTCGGTAGATTTGATTACCACATCCGAAGTCAGCGTGGCGCTGACACTGGATACTACAGGCTCCACCTCCACCGGCGATACACTGTTAACACAGTCTCTGCTGATGGAACTGTCTGCACTGTGTCGGGTTGAAGTGGAAGAAGGCCTGGCGCTGGTGGCACTGATTGGCAACGACCTGTCCAAAGCCTGTGGCGTGGGTAAAGAGGTGTTCGGCGTACTGGAACCGTTCAACATCCGCATGATTTGCTACGGCGCATCCAGCCATAACCTGTGCTTCCTGGTGCCCGGTACTGAAGCCGAACAAGTGGTACAGAAGCTGCACCATAATTTGTTTGAGTGAGTAGATGTCAACGCCCGATGGCTCTTGTACCATCGGGCAGTTTCACCGCAGCACCGTTTCATATAACAATCTGTCCAGCTCCCTGACATCGCCTTCCCGGCAATCCGGTAACGTCGGCGGAATCTCTCCTCTTTCCAGTTCGGCGCGGATAAACGCATGCAACAGTGGACGACGCGGGCCGTATTCCGCTTCACCCGCACACTGCTTGCGTTCCAGCAGTTCATCAATTTCCTGACGCAACGGCGCATCCAGTTCACTTCCCGCCAGCAGGTCGGCAAAACGCATCGGCGGCACGCCTTTCCCCGCTTCCACCCAACGCACCGCCAGCAGCGGCCGAATGACGTAAAAGTACTTTTTCAATCGCACGTCGTCACCTTGCAGATAGCCACGGAAGTTTTTTCGCGCCATCGAGTAGTAGTGCCAGCGGGCACGTAGCGGGGAAAACCATTTGGGCACCAACGCTTTCAGCGCCGACACGGTCACTTCATCCTGCCGATAGACCACTGGCGAGTCCAGCCACTCGATAAGCGTAGGGTTCGCGCCTTTCAGTAACCCCAGCGCCTTGCGCCATTCCCAGCCACACACGTCCAGCTCATCATCTATCGGCAACTCGATAACATCTCGTGGCGCTTCGACCCGCAGATACCACTCAGGCGGATGAACATAGAGAAATCGCACGTCGTAGTCGCTGTCCGGCGAGGCAAATCCCCAGCCACGGCTGCCGGATTCACAGGCATACAGCACCCTGACGTCATAGCGCTGCTCAACCTCTTTTAGCTGGCGCAATACCTTTTCGCGCATCGCGCCGTCCACTGTGTTGTAGCTCATTATTCTTATCCTTTTATGTTCACAAGGCCGTGCAGCACCTGGTCCAGGCCTCCGAACACCGAGATTTTATCGATACGTTCAGCGACTCTTTCAAGGGTTTCCAGCTCTTTTAAGCGCAGCGCCACCGGGTTGTTTTCCATCACTTTCGCGGTATTCAACAGCGATCGCGTCGCGGCAGTCTCTTCACGACGGCGGATCACGTTGGCCTGGGCGGATTTCTCAGCTTCAACCAGTTGGGACAGGATGGCCTTCATATCCCCCGGCAGGACAATATCTTTCACGCCGAGCGAAGCGACCTCTATACCAAACGGCGTCATTCGGGCTTTCACCTGTGCGCTCACCACCTCATCGATCACCTGCTTATCTTCCAGCAGCTCGTCCAGCGTGCGCGTTCCCACCGCTTCCCGCAGGGCAAACTGCAATTCGCGGTAAAGGTGATCCAGCGGTTTGGTTAGTTGGCCAAAAGCCAGCAACACATCGCCATAACGCCAGTTTGCGGCCAGATTTAAACGCAGGTTGACCTTATCCTTGGTCAGGATCTCTTGTCCACCGACCTCCAGTACCTGTAAACGAGTATCAACAACTTCGGCTTCAATCAGATGGTTTACCTTCCAGTATGCGGTCAACCCCGGCGGCAACAGCGTCTGGGTTTCGCCATCAATTTTCAGCACACCAACATGCCACGCAGGAACCTGTACCGTTAAGATAGCTTCACGACCTTTCACCGTACCGTTACGTCGTGGCTGTAACACTGCATTCATCACCTCAACCGGTACCGAAACCTGACGAGTATCCATACGCACCAGCTTCAGTGCTTCCTCTGCGCGCCAGTACAGACGGCGCGTTCCCGGTGGCAAAATTTCCTGCAAGACGCCGTTCACATACAGCGCACCCGCTTCGGTATCGGTTAAATCGGCCACCACACAGTACTGCTCCACCCATGTAGGCTGGAAGCGACGTAAATACTCCGCCAGTGCTTCCGGAATTTCGCTGCCATCGGTATTGATCACCAGAACATCCGGTGTGTTAAACCATGGCAAACGGTGTTCACCTGCATCCAGTACCTGATAGTAATCACCCTGTCGGGATAAAAGGCCAAGCTGGCCTTTACGAATAGTGATTTTTTTCTTCATTTTTTATTCCTTATTGTGAGTCAGGTGCGGGTGCAGGGGCGAAGCGACAGGGGAATTCCCTTTTGCCTGTCGCACGGCATCTTTACCGGCAGCCTGTTCTGGAGCGTGCCAACTGCACATTACTTCGCTTTATACCTTTGATTAACAACCAGTTTTCATTCGGAGGATGAAATTGGGAATCGAACCCACTGTGTGTCAGCGGCTGACGGAACACTCCCGGAAAACAGCCTGTGCCGTTCCTGATGTGCCGGCGGGGTTTAACCCCCTGCGTTTTCAGCGTGATTGACGTAAGAGTTATTGCCAGAAGCGTGCCAGAAATGAAAATCGTCAGAGTTTATTTTTAATTAATTGATTTATATAAATTTAATTGTTTACGCCAATATTGGCAGTTGTCTCACTCGGTTAATTTTTTTATCTTTTAATCTCTTAATTTATCTTTTTGGATAAACCATGAAAAAGCGGCGGGTTGTAATTGGCGTACTGGGTACGGTGCTGGACAAACGCGGTAAACGCGCCAATCGGTTTAAAAAGTGGCGCCCCACGGTTGGATTGTGCCAACAGCCTGATTTCCCTGTCGACAGACTGGAACTGCTCCACCAGCCACGCGATGAAGGCATGGCGCAAAGTTTGATTGAAGACGTCGCACTGCTCTCACCTGACACCGAAGTACGCCCGCATGCCGTGACTATTAACGACCCCTGGGATTTTGAAGAGGTCTACGCCGCCTTTCTCGACTTCGCCACACGCTACAGCTTTGATACGGAAAACGAAGAGTATCTGGTGCACATCACCACCGGGACGCACGTCGCGCAGATCTGCTGGTTTCTGCTAACGGAAGCCCGCTACCTGCCCGCCAGCCTGCTGCAAACCAGTCCGGCACCAGCCGGTTCATCGGATGAGGCCGTCGCCGCCGGCATTTGCTCGGTAATCGATCTTGATTTAAGCCGCTACGCCACGCTCACCAGTCGTTTTCAGCGCGAACAGCAGCAGTCGGTCTCTTTCCTGAAGGCCGGAATTGATACGCGCAACGCCACCTTCAATAAACTGATCGATCGCATTGAGCGTGTGGCTCTACGTTCGACCGACCCAATCCTGCTCACCGGCCCCACCGGCGCGGGTAAATCCTTTCTGGCGAAACGTATTTTTCAGCTACGCCAGTCGCGGCATCTGGTGGCGGGAAAACTGGTCGCCGTCAACTGCGCAACCCTGCGTGGCGACAACGCGATGTCTACGTTGTTCGGTCACGTGAAAGGAGCGTTTACTGGCGCACTCACGGCGCGCAGCGGACTGCTGCGAGAAGCGGATGGCGGCGTGCTGTTTCTCGATGAGATAGCCGAACTGGGGTTAGACGAGCAAGCTATGCTGCTAAAAGCGATTGAAGAAAAAACCTTTTTCCCGTTTGGATCGGACAAAGAAGTACAGAGCGATTTTCAACTGATTGCCGGAACCCATCGTGATATGCAGCAATGGGTCGCCGAGGGCCGTTTTCGCGAAGATCTCTACGCGCGTATCAATATGTGGAACTTCGCCCTGCCCGGTCTGGCGCAGCGGCGGGAAGATATCGCTCCGAACGTCGAGTATGAGCTACACCGTTTTTCCAGCAGTAAACAGATGCAGACCCGTTTCGACAAAGAGGCACGTGCTTGTTATCTGGCATTTGCCTGCTCCCCACAGGCGCAGTGGCGCGGCAATTTTCGCGAGCTAAGTTCATCCATCGCGCGAATGGCGACGCTTGCCGAACAGGGACGCATCACCTTATCCCTTGTCGAAGAAGAAATTGCGCTGTTAAAAGAGAGTTGGCAGATTAACGATACGCAACCGGAACTGAACATGGACATTGACCTTTTCGATCGCCGCCAGTTAGAAACTGTTCTGGAAGTGTGCCGCCGCAGCGCGTCGCTATCGGAAGCCGGACGCGAACTGTTTGCCGTCTCACGGCAGAAAAAAGCCAATCCTAACGATGCAGACCGCTTGCGAAAATATCTCACCCGCTTCGGGCTGAGCTGGGAGAGCGTTCGCAGCGATCAGATACAATAAACAATATCTAACATTACCCAATCTGAAATGTTACTGGTTTTCCTAACTTCACCAGCATCATGACCAGCGCATCAAGGGTAAATTTGTTGGTTTTCTGATTAACAACATCTGAAACACGGGGCCGGGAAATATTCAGTTTCACAGCAGCTTCCGCTTGTTTCAGATGGTTTTCATCAATCCATCCGGAAATCTCTTGCATCAACTGCTGCTTCAGGCGGATGAGTTGTTCGACCTCGCATTCAGCATCATGCTTTAGGCTCTTCGCTTCCGCTTCTGCAAACCCCAGTTCGGCAAAAATATTGACATCCGGAGAGGTTACATGGCGAACCTTATTATCAACGGTATTGTTCATTTCTGATTCCTGTCTTCTTGCAAAGCGGTTCGATATCTAACTTTAGCAATGTGTTTATCGTGCTCAGAAGTACGTTTCGTCTTTTTATTGAAGCAATGCAGTACATAGACCGCGTTAGCATAGCGAGCAATGTAGATGATTCGGTATGCACCAGATTCATACCTGAGCCTTACCTCCTCAACACCTCGACCTATCTCTGGCATCGGCTTCCAGTCAGCAGCTTCTAATCCAGCCTGTAAACGATGTAGCTGAAAGCCAGCGGTTTTACGTATATCTTCAGGAAAGCTTCGTAAATCATCAAATGAACTGCCAATCCAGACAATGGGCTTTAAGGCCCGCTTTATTGAAAGCATAACACATCCTTGTATAAAATTTTATACAAACAATAAAATGTGTAACCCACACGTTTTCCTGTCATTACGCTAAATCAGAATAGAAATTCCGTCACTTCAACAAGCTATATTTTGCGAGGCTCTTTCAGGATTAGTTTTATTCTGCACGAATTACCGTACACTGAGGATATCGGCTAACAGAGGGCACCCTTATGGCACTCCCCCGCATTACCCAAAAAGAGATGACCGAGCGCGAACAGCGTGAACTGAAAACGCTGCTCGATCGCGCGCGCATTGCGCATGGTCGTCTGCTGACCAACGCAGAGACCAACAGCATCAAGAAAGAGTACATCGATAAACTGATGGCCTTGCGCGAAGCAGAAGCTAAAAAAGCCCGCCAGTTGAAGAAAAAGCAGGCCTATAAACCGGATGCGGAAGCATCGTTTTCCTGGTCAGCAAATACGCCGACGCGCGGCAGACGTTAGCGTCCCTTCTTCTTACGCCCCGGAGAGGTAAAACGCTTACCGTTTGCCGCCGGGCGCGATTTTTCTTTCTCCGCTGATTTTTCGATTTTCACCACCGGACGCTTAATGCCTGCGGTTTTTGGCTTCGCTTTCGCCTTCGGTTTGGCTTCTGAGGACGAGTTCTCAATCAGCTTGAACAGATCGATCAGTTCGTCATCTGTCAGGTCGCGCCATTCACCAAGCGGCAGACCAGACAAACCAACGTTCATGATTCGCGTACGCTCAAGCTTGGTAACTTCATAGCCAAAGTGTTCGCACATACGACGGATCTGACGGTTAAGTCCCTGAATCAGCGTAATGCGAAACACAAACGGCGCTTCTTTCTTCACCTTACATTTTTTGGTGACGGTACCGAGAATGGGCACACCGGCCCCCATCCCACGGATAAAGTCATCAGTGACCGGCTTATCGACCGTCACCAGATACTCTTTTTCGTGATCGTTACCGGCACGCAGGATTTTATTCACCAGGTCGCCGTGGTTGGTCAGAAAGATAAGTCCCTGGGAATCTTTGTCCAGACGGCCAATTGGAAACACGCGCTTGCTGTGATTCACGAAATCAACAATGTTGTCGCGTTCGCTGTCTTCGGTGGTGCTGACAATCCCTACCGGCTTGTTCAGCGCGATAAAAACCAGATCTTCCGCTTCACGCGGCTCAATCAACCGACCATTTACTTTTACGACGTCGCCAGGCATCACCTGATCGCCGATGGTGGCGCGTTTACCATTCAGGAAGACATTCCCTTGTTCGATAAAGCGATCCGCCTCGCGACGCGAGCAGATTCCGCTTTCACTGATGTATTTATTTAATCGGATAGATGAGTCGGGCAGCATAGTTTCTCCTGTATACACTTCACCCTTCAAGCTGTCTCTGCGTTGGCTACCCTCACTCACCCAGGTCACATAGCAATCTATGCTCCCGGGGGTTCGCTCCCTTGCCGCCTTGATACAACTTGAATGACTTTGTGTATTAAAAGCGAAATATACCCTACCTTGCGAACGATAAAAAATAATCGTGTTCGACTGTCCACACGCTATTTGTGATCCGTCACACCTTTTGACACAAAAGTGTCAGCGATCCATCCCTGCAATTTTGTTGAGTGAAAACAAGCAGAATCAATACATTAGAGAGGTATGCACATCTGTGCCGACAACGCACCATCACCACATCAAATGTGCAACACAATCGGTCATTTCAGGACGATGAAATAAGTGAAAATAGCTTTGAGATGGAGAACAGATGGGGTTATATCAGATCAAGAAGGCAATTTCGTGATTTGCACAAATGTGCAGGAGTCCAAAAATGGCGACGGAAAACAGCGATGATATCCGCCTGATCGTAAAAATAGCGCAGCTGTATTACGAACAGGATATGACACAAGCGCAAATAGCTCGCGAGCTGGGTATTTATCGCACCACGATCAGCCGGTTACTAAAACGTGGACGCGAGCAGGGTATCGTCACCATCGCCATTAATTACGACTACAACGAAAATCTGTGGCTGGAACAGCAGCTAAAACAGAAATTTGGCCTGAAAGAGGTGGTCGTAGTCTCCTGCGATAGCGAGCAGGAAGATGAACAACTTAATATGATGGGCGCACATGGCGCACAGTTGCTGGAACGCTTACTAGAACCTGGGGACATTATCGGGTTCTCATGGGGCCGCGCGGTACGGGGACTGGTGGAAGGATTATCTCCTGCCAGCCAGTCGCGCCAGCTGATCTGTGTGCCGATTATCGGCGGACCATCCGGCAAGCTTGAAAGCCGCTACCACGTCAATACGCTGACCTACGGCGCTGCGGCAAAGCTCAAAGGGGAATCACACCTGGCAGATTTCCCGGCACTGCTGGAAAACCCGCTGATCCGTAACGGGATCATGCAGTCACGACATTTTAAATCGATTTCTGCGTACTGGGATAATCTGGACATCGCGCTGGTCGGGATTGGATCTCCGGCGATACGTGATGGTGCCAACTGGCACGCTTTTTACGGCAGTGAAGAGAGTGATGACCTGCATGCCCGCCAGGTCGCCGGAGACATTTGCTCGCGCTTTTACGATATCAACGGTGTAACCGTAGAGACCAATATGAGTGAAAAGACGCTCTCCATCGAAACCAATAAATTAAAACAGGCGCGTTACTCCATTGGCATTGCAATGGGTGAAGAAAAATACAGTGGGATATTAGGTGCATTACGTGGAAATTATATTAACTGTTTAGTCACCAACAGCAATACCGCTGAGTTATTGTTGAAGTAAATAAATTCTAATTGGTCCTACCATAATTAAATTTATGTGGGATCCCCTTATCTGAAATCGGGAGTTAATTATGCAAACGTGGTTAAACTTGCAGGGCAAAGTCATTATTGTTACCGGTGGTGCATCCGGAATTGGTCTGGCAATTGTCGAGGAGTTATTAGCGCAAGGCGCTAATGTGCAAATGGCAGATATTCATGGCGGAGAAGGTAAATACGATAACCATGACGGGTATCATTTCTGGCCAACGGATATTTCCAGTGCCAAAGAGGTTAATCATACTGTCGCTGAAATTATCCAACGCTACGGACGTATTGATGGGCTGGTAAATAATGCTGGCGTTAATTTTCCGCGTCTGCTGGTCGATGAAAAAGCACCCGCCGGGCAATACGAACTCAACGAAGCTGCTTTTGAAAAAATGGTTAATATCAACCAGAAAGGTGTGTTCTTAATGTCGCAGGCAGCGGCACGCCAAATGGTAAAACAGCGTAACGGCGTGATTGTGAATGTCTCTTCTGAAAGCGGACTGGAAGGTTCTGAAGGTCAAAGCTGTTACGCCGCGACCAAAGCCGCATTGAATAGCTTTACCCGCTCCTGGTCGAAAGAGTTGGGCAAACACGGCATCCGCGTGGTTGGTATTGCTCCTGGCATTCTGGAAAAAACCGGACTGCGGACCCCCGAGTATGAAGAAGCGCTGGCCTGGACCCGCAACATCACCGTCGAACAGCTGCGCGAGGGCTACACCAAGAACGCGATCCCGATTGGTCGATCAGGGCGCTTAAGCGAAGTCGCTGATTTTGTTTGTTATCTTTTATCTGAGCGCGCCAGTTATATTACCGGAGTAACCACTAACATTGCGGGCGGAAAAACGCGCGGCTAAGGAGGTTTTATGGTCAATGCAATCTTCTGTGCTCACGGCAAACTGGCCTGCGCCATGCTGGAATCGGTACAGATGGTCTACGGTGATGCCAACGTTGAAGCCGTGGCATTTGTCCCCGGAGAGAACGCCAGCGACATTGTGGAAAAGCTAAAAAAGTTAGTAAGTATTCACACTGGCGATGAATGGCTGATTGCCGTCGATTTGCAGTGTGGCAGTCCCTGGAATGCCGCCGCGACGCTGGCGATGCACAATCCGGCGATACGGGTCATTAGCGGGTTATCACTGCCGTTGGCGCTGGAACTGGTAGACAACCAAAGCAATATGAATGTGGATGAACTGTGCGAACACCTGACGACCATTGCTCAACAAACCTGTGTCGTCTGGAAGCATCTGGAAACGGCCGAAGAGGATTTCTGATGAACATTACCCTTGCTCGTATTGATGACCGCCTGATCCACGGTCAGGTCACCACCGTCTGGTCGAAGGTGGCGAATGCCCAACGGATTATTATCTGTAATGACGACGTTTATAACGATGAAGTACGTCGCACATTATTACGTCAGGCCGCCCCACCGGGAATAAAAGTGAACGTCGTTAATATCGAAAAGGCGGTCGCGGTTTACCATAATCCGCAATACCAGAACGAAACCGCTTTTTATCTGTTTACCCGCCCACAGGATGCATTAGCAATGGTCAAGCAAGGCGTGAAAATCGCCACGTTAAATATTGGCGGCATGGCCTGGCGACCGGGTAAAAAACAATTAACTAAAGCCGTTTCTTTAGACAGTGACGACATTAATGCGTTTCGAGAATTAGCTAAACTGGGTGTCACGCTGGATTTACGCGTCGTCGCATCCGATCCATCTATTAATATTCTCGAAAAAATAGAAGAACAATCGTTCGCTGAATAAATAAAAATGCCTGTGTTCTTATGCTTTAACAGGCAGGGATGATCACATTCACAAGGTGACATATTATGGAAATAAGTACCCTACAAATTATCGCCATATTCCTATTTTCCTGTATTGCCGGAATGGGCAGCGTGCTGGATGAGTTCCAGACCCACCGTCCGCTAATTGCTTGTACCGTTATCGGCCTGATCCTTGGTGATTTAAAAACCGGGATTATGCTCGGCGGCACGCTGGAGTTAATCGCTCTTGGTTGGATGAACGTCGGCGCAGCGCAGTCTCCCGATTCGGCGCTCGCCAGTATTATCTCCGCCATTCTGGTTATCGTCGGTCAGCAAAGCATTGCTACCGGTATCGCCATCGCCCTGCCAGTCGCGGCGGCAGGTCAGGTACTAACTGTCTTTGCCCGTACCATCACCGTGGTGTTCCAGCACGCGGCGGATAAAGCAGCCGAAGACGCCCGCTTTCGCACCATCGACATGCTGCACGTTTCCGCTCTCGGCGTACAGGCGCTGCGCGTTGCCATTCCTGCATTAATCGTCTCGCTGTTTGTCAGCGCCGATATGGTCAGCAATATGCTCAACGCCATTCCGGAATTCGTCACCCGCGGATTGCAGATTGCCGGTGGCTTTATCGTGGTGGTCGGCTACGCCATGGTGCTGCGCATGATGGGCGTGAAGTACCTGATGCCCTTCTTCTTCCTCGGGTTTATCGCTGGGGGGTATCTCGATTTGAGCCTGCTGGCTTTCGGTGGGGTTGGCGTGATTATCGCGCTGGTCTACATCCAGTTGAACCCACAGTGGCGTAAAGCCGAACCGCAGGCGCAACCCGCCTCTTCTCAAGCTCTCGATCAGCTTGATGACTAATGGAGCCAGCCATGGAACAGAAAAAACTAACCAAATCCGACCTGTTTAGCATGTTTGTTCGCTCCAACCTACAACAGGCGTCATTCAACTTTGAACGCATTCATGGACTGGGCTTTTGCTACAACATGATCCCTGCCATCAAGCGCCTGTATCCGCTGAAAGAGGACCAGGTTGCAGCACTCAAACGCCACCTGGTGTTTTTCAACACCACGCCTGCCGTGTGCGGCCCGGTGATTGGCGTGACTGCCGCGATGGAAGAAGCTCGCGCCAATGGTGCGGAAATTGACGACGGTGCTATCAACGGCATCAAAGTTGGGCTGATGGGCCCGCTGGCCGGTGTTGGCGACCCGTTGGTCTGGGGAACATTGCGCCCGATTACCGCCGCGCTCGGCGCATCGCTGGCGCTGTCCGGAAACATTCTCGGCCCACTATTATTCTTCTTTATTTTCAATGCAGTACGTCTTGCCATGAAGTGGTACGGCTTACAGCTTGGCTTTCGTAAAGGGGTCAATATCGTCAGCGACATGGGCGGCAACCTGCTGCAGAAACTGACCGAAGGCGCATCGATTCTTGGCCTGTTTGTCATGGGGGTGTTGGTCACCAAATGGACCAGCATCAACGTGCCGCTGGTGGTATCGCAAACGCCTGGCGCAGACGGCACCACCGTCACCATGACCGTGCAGAACATTCTCGACCAACTCTGCCCCGGCCTGCTGGCGCTGGGTCTGACGCTGCTGATGGTGCGTCTGCTTAACAAGAAAATTAATCCGGTATGGCTGATCTTCGCCCTGTTTGCGCTGGGGATTATCGGTAACGCGCTGGGCTTCCTGTCCTGATTTTTTCGCTCCGGCAATGCCGGGGCAACTTCAACAAATAGTCCTCGAAAGAGGAAGAGGTGGTAACAATGCAAACAACAACAGCTTTACGCCTTTATGGTAAACGCGATCTGCGCCTGGAAACCTTCGATCTTCCTGAAATGCAGGACGATGAAATTCTGGCCTCAGTCGTAACCGACAGCCTGTGCCTTTCCTCCTGGAAAGAGGCTAACCAGGGCGAGAACCACAAAAAGGTGCCGGACGATGTGGCCACCAACCCGATCATCATCGGTCACGAGTTTTGCGGCGATATTATTGCCGTGGGGAAAAAATGGCAGCATAAGTTTCAGCCCGGCCAGCGCTATGTCATTCAGGCTAACCTGCAACTGCCGGATCGCCCGGACTGCCCCGGCTACTCCTTCCCGTGGGTAGGCGGTGAAGCCACGCACGTTATCATTCCTGATGAAGTCATGGAGCAGGACTGCCTGTTGGCCTACGAAGGTGAAACCTATTTTGAAGGCTCGCTGGTTGAGCCGCTGTCCTGCGTGATTGGCGCATTCAACGCCAACTATCACCTACAGGAAGGTACTTATAACCACAAGATGGGCATTCGTCCGCAGGGGCGTACACTGATACTCGGCGGCACCGGGCCGATGGGACTACTGGCGATCGACTACGCGCTGCATGGTCCGGTTAACCCAGCGCTGCTGGTGGTGACCGACACCAATAACGACAAGCTGAGCTACGCCCGCAAGCACTATCCATCAGAACCACAAACGTTGATCCATTATCTCCACGCGCAGGATGCGAGTTATGACAGCTTGATGGCGCTGAGCGGCGGGCACGGGTTTGATGACATCTTTGTGTTTGTGCCCAATGAACAACTGGTCACGCTGGCCTCTTCTTTGCTGGCTGCGGATGGTTGCATGAACTTCTTTGCCGGTCCGCAGGATAAGCAGTTTAGCGCGCCGATTAACTTCTACGACGTGCACTATGCCTTCACCCATTATGTTGGGACATCTGGCGGCAATACCGACGACATGCGCGCGGCGGTAAAACTGATCGAAGAGAAGAAAGTTCAGGCGGCAAAAGTGGTGACGCACATTCTGGGATTGAATGCGGCAGGTGAAACAACGCTGGAACTGCCGCAAGTCGGTGGGGGTAAAAAACTGGTTTACACCGGAAAAGCATTGCCGTTAACTGCGCTCACCCAGATTGACGATCCGGCCTTGCGCGATATCCTGGAGCGTCATCAGGGGATCTGGTCGCAGGAAGCCGAACAGTACATATTGTCTCACGCCGAGGAGATTTAACATGATTAACCGCGACACCCAGTTGTGCATGTCGCTTGCCGGTCGCCCCGGCAACTTTGGCACACGCTTTCATAACTATCTGTATGAAAAGTTAGGGTTAAATTTTATCTACAAAGCCTTTACTACGCAGGATATTGAGGCCGCAGTGAAAGGCGTTCGCGCACTCGGGATTCGCGGCTGTGCGGTCTCTATGCCGTTTAAAGAGAGTTGCATGCCGTTTCTGGATGCCATCGATCCTTCCGCAAAAGTCATTGATTCCGTCAACACCATTGTCAATGACAACGGTACGCTGACAGGATTTAACACCGACTACATTGCGGTAAAAAGCCTGATTACCAGCCACCAGCTTGATAACCACGCACGCGTCATGATCCGCGGCAGCGGTGGAATGGGTAAAGCTGTCATTGCTGCATTTCGCGATGCCGGTTTTCGCGATGTGATCGTCGCCGCCCGTAACCGGGAGAGCGGTCCGGCGCTGGCAAAACAGTACGGTTTCCAGTGGCAACCGCAGCCGGAAGGGATTACCTGCGATATTCTGGTCAACGTGACGCCCGTCGGCATGGCTGGCGGTAAAGAGAGCGATGAACTGGCCTACAGCGAAGCGATAGTCGCTGCCGCCAGCGTGGTGTTTGACGTCGTCGCCCTGCCGCCGGAAACACCGGTAATCAAACTGGCACAGCAATTAGGTAAAAAGACCATCAGCGGTGCAGAGGTGATTGCCTTACAGGCCGTAGAGCAGTTCGCCATGTACACCGGCGTACGCCCGGATGACGAGCTAATCGCCGAAGCGGCAGAATTTGCGCGGGCGGGGTAAAGAAGCAGGAAGAGAGCGCCAGGGATGGGCGCTCTGTCTATTTTAGGTACTATGCAACAGCGAACAGTTGCTGGTCAGCTTTCGCTTCCAACTGCGCCAGCGCGGGAATCAATTGGCTGATGTTGACCAGACTGTGTCCTAACTGGCATATGCTCTCATACGCAAAATGTTCCTGACCTTCACCCCCCATGGTCAGCAGGCTTTCGCCCATAAAATTCAGCGTCTGGTACAACCCTGCCAGCGCCTCTTCACAGCCAAACGATAGCGCCAGATTTTCTTCGGTAGTGAGATGGCTACAATCAAGATGGTGGAACGCCTCGGCGAGTGGAAAATAAAGTAGATCGGCCTGTGAAATGAGAGAATAGCGGACATTCAAATGGGGATAAAACGTAGTTAGTCATGCCATCAGCAGGTAATATGACGATACGCAAAAAGTACGCCATCAATTGCTAAATCATCGCGTCTAAGAAGGTTTGGGAGAGTTCAATGTCTTCAGCTTTTCAGCATCGATTCATTCTGACTGGTGGCCCAGGGTCAGGCAAAAGCACGATAATTGATACGATTATAAAACGAGGGTTTTGGTGTTCTAAAGAAGCTGGAAGAGGTGTGATACAAGACCAGGTTAACATCGGCGGCGATGCATTACCGTGGGCCAACCAGACTGCATTTGCAGAGCTGATGCTATCCTGGGAAATGCGTTCGTGGCATGAAGCGGAAGGGCACACACAACCCTGCTTCTTTGATCGTGGTGTTCCTGATGTTGTAGGTTATTTACGTCTTTCTGAACTTACCATACCGAGGCATCTGGAGAACGCCATCGAGAAATTTCGCTATAACCGAATCGTATTTATTGCACCACCCTGGCGTGAAATATATGTACAGGACACAGAGCGCAAACAATCTTTCGATGTTGCCATCGCGACATATCACGCAATGGTAAAAACATACCGTATGTATGACTATCAGTTGATTGAATTACCATGTGCTTCTGTAGAAGAGCGAGTGGATTTTATTCTTTCCAGGATAAAACCCTGCTAAAACGGCAACTACGTGTAGTGGTGAATCACCATGCATGAATCTGTCATATTCTAGTGGACATATAGCTTCCGCGCCTGGCACAAAGCCCCCCTATCCCATGTTATCGTTTCTCGTATCAACCGCAGCATCCTGAAAAACTACGTATTATTGCGAGGCGCTTTCCTGTTTCCTCCTGCCAGCATTTCCCCTTGCTCCCCCGTTTTTCGTTTGGCGAATGGTTTAGCTGGTGATGTTAAACCTGTTGAAGAATGCTCGCACGTTCACTGGATTATCAGGAGGTCTTCCGCCATGAATAAACTGACTCAGTACGATCCCGCGACTGCGCTGGTTGATGATGAAGGTACTCGGCATTGAATTGACACTTAAAAAATAGCCTCAGCTTCTATCTCCCCCTTCCAACATCGTGAGCCATATCAGTAAGGCGTTAGCCTGATAGTGGTAGCATTAGCGCGGTTTGTAATTTTCTGATTACATGGAGAAATGATGGAACTGCTTTTATTGAGTAACTCGACGCTGCCGGGCAAAGGCTGGATGGAACATGCGCTGCCGCTGATTGCTGAACAACTGAATGGTCGCCGTACGGCGGTGTTTATTCCGTTCGCTGGCGTGACGCAAACCTGGGATGAGTACACGGCGAAAACGGCAGCCATCTTTGCGCCAATGGGCGTCAACGTTACGGGTATTCATACCGTTGCCGACCCGATTGCCGCTATTGAAAACGCAGAGCTGGTGATTGTCGGCGGGGGTAATACCTTCCAGTTACTGAAAGAAAGCCGCGAACGCGGACTGCTGGCGCCGATTGTGGATGTCGTCAAACGCGGTGCGCTGTACATTGGCTGGAGCGCAGGTTCCAACCTCGCCTGCCAGACCATCCGCACCACCAACGACATGCCGATTGTTGATCCAAAAGGCTTTGATGCGCTCGGTCTGTTCCCGCTGCAAATTAACCCACACTTCACCAACGCGCTGCCGGAAGGCCACAAAGGCGAAACGCGTGAACAGCGTATCCGCGAGCTGCTGGTTGTGGCACCAGAGCTGACGGTGATTGGCTTGCCGGAAGGTAACTGGATCAAAGTGAGTAACGGTCAATCCGTGCTTGGCGGCCCGAACACCACGTATATCTTCAAAGCGGGTGAAGAGGCGGCTGCCGTTGAAGCAGGCCACTGCTTTTAGTTGATTTATTGTCTGATGCCGGATGCGGCTTCGCTTTATCCGGGCTACAACTGTAGGCCTGATAAGCGCAGCGCCATCAGGCAGTTCAGCGCACATTGCCGGATGCGGCTTCGCCTTATCCGGCCTACAAAGTAAACGACAACATTGCCGGATGGCGGCATAAATGCCTTATCCGGCCTACCGCTTCACCTCACTCAAAAATCATCCCGCCCATCGTCTTCATCCGGCTGTTCCAGCACGCTGTAAGCCACGGAGCAAAACAGCGAGTTCAGACGCTGCATATCGCCCAACAGCGCCAGGTGCAATGAGCTGGTCTCGATGCTCTGCACGTTCTGTTGATGCAGACGGTCAACGTGCGCATGCGAATAACGACGATTGAGAATACGGAAGCGGTGCTTGCTGCGGCGCAGACGACGGGCACTAGTCACATCTCCTGAGAAGAACACCGACATCGCCAGCTGCAGATTGCTGAGCAACTGATCGTAGAGCGCATCCAGTTCTTTCAGCCCTTCGACAGAGAATGCCCGGCGGGCGGCCAGCGACTTATCGGCTATCTCGCTGCCCATACGTTCGACAATATCGGAAGCCTGCTCAAGGTTGAGCGACATTTCGATAATCTCCGCCCAACGGCGCGATTCCTCTTCCGCCAGCTCATCCTTTGGCATCCGCGCCAGATAGAGCTTAATTGCCGTGTACAGCACGTTAATGTCGTCCGCCATCCTGCGCAGCTCTTTTTCTTCACGCGGCTCGCCATGCATCACCTTCTTCAGCCCGTCCATCATCTGCTCCATCGCGTCGCCGATACGCAGGGCTTCACGGGCGGCATTGGCCAGAGCGAGCGTCGGCGTATCCAGCGCGCTGACGTCCAGATGTTTGGGTTTAAGATGTGCATCCAGCTCCGGCTCATCGCGGATGATGCGCTTACAAAAACGCGCCATCGGTTCGGCGAACGGCACCATCGCCACGCAGCGCACCAGGTTGTAGAAGACGTGGAAGTAGATAACCAGTTCAGATTTCGGCAGCGGCAGTTCATCCATCAGATTGGCCAGCGGATGAACAAACGGCAGGATAATCAGGCTCCCCACCAGCTTAAACAGCAGGCTACCGAGCGCCACACGACGTGCTGCAGCGTTAGCGGCGCTGTTATTCAACATCGCCAGCAGGCCGGACCCGAGGTTGGCACCAATCACCAGACACAACGCCACCGGGAACGAGATAATACCTGCCGCGGTCAGCGTGGCCGTCAGCAGCACCGCCGCCAGGCTGGAGTAACTGATAATCGCAAACATGGCGCCAATCAGCGCATCGAGCATAATATCGCCGGTGAGCGAGGCAAAAATAACCTGTACCCCATTCGCCTGGGTGATCGGCGTTACCGCCTGCACAATCAGCTCCAGCGCCAGCAAAATCAACCCCAGTCCAATACCAACCCGCCCCAGTTGCCCCACGCGGGACTGCTTACGACCGAGAAAGAAGATCACGCCGATAAAAATCAGCAGTGGCGACAGCCAGGAGAGATCGAAGGTCAGGATACGCGCCATCAGCGCGGTCCCCACGTCGGCGCCGAGCACTATGACCAGCGCAGGGGTGAGCGCCACGAGATCTTGTGCAACAAACGAGGTCACCAGCATGGTGGTGGCGTTGCTACTTTGCACCAGCGCCGTTACGCCGATACCTGCACAAAAGGCGAGCGGCTTCTTTTCAACGCTACGGCTGAGCACGGTACGCAAGCGGGCGCCAAAGACGCGCATCACGCCGGTACGCACAATATGCGTACCCCAAACCAGCATCGCGACGGCAGAAAGCAGGTGTAACAGAGTTAACACGGAATCAGGTTCTCCTTATTTTTATGGTTTTTTGAGGCTCATTTGCCTGATGGCGCTGCGCTTATCAGGCCTACAAATCATCCCTATGTAGGCCGGATAAGGCGTTTACGCCGCCATCCGGCAACGGCCCCCTTTCAGTATAAGGGTTTAAACGTAATAAAGAGACAGGGCACTCATTGAGCGCCCTGTTTGTTGTAAAGAAAGATGACAGTTTTGTGAATCAGTCGGCGTCATAGCCGAGGTTCGGCGCTAACCAGCGCTCCACTTCTGCCACGCTCATGCCTTTACGGAAGGCATAATCTTCAACCTGATCGCGCTGGATTTGCGCCACGGCGTAGTACTTGCTGTCCGGATGACTGAAATACCAGCCGGAGACCGACGCGCCTGGCCACATGGCGAAAGATTCGGTGAGTTTCATCCCGGTGTGCGCTTCCACATCCAGCAGCTCCCAGATGGTGGCTTTTTCGGTGTGTTCCGGACACGCCGGATAACCCGGTGCCGGGCGAATCCCCTGGTAGTTTTCGCGGATTAGCTCCTCGTTACTGAGATTCTCATTCGCCGCATAGCCCCAGTAGACTTTACGCACGCGCTCATGCAGATATTCTGCGAACGCTTCCGCCAGACGGTCAGCGATCGCTTTCACCATGATCTTGTTGTAGTCGTCATGCTGGGCTTCGAAGGCATCCGCCAGCGCATCTTCCTCCAGACCACCGGTCACCGCGAAAGCACCGATGTAATCCGCTTTGCCGCTCAGTTTCGGCGCAACAAAGTCAGACAGGCAGTAGTTGGCGAAACCGACTTTTTCCGTCTGCTGGCGTAGGTGATGACTCACGTTGATAACGTGCGTACGCGTCTCGTCACGGTAAATCTCGATGTCGTCACCCACGCGGTTGGCCGGGAATAACCCCACCACGCCGCGCGGATTCAGGGTCTTCTCAGCGCTGAGTTTATCCAGCATGTCGTTAGCGTCTTTGAACAGGCGCTTCGCCTCTTCTCCTACCACCTCATCTTCAAGAATGCGCGGGTATTTCCCGGCCAGCGACCAGGTCATAAAGAACGGCGTCCAGTCGATGTAATTGCGCAGGGTTTCGATGCTGGCTTCCACTTCCTGCACGCCCAGACGGTGCGCCACCGGCGGGGTGTAGTTTTCCCAGTCGAAGGCCAGATCATTGTCGCGGGCAGCCTGTAACGTTACTGGCGGGGTACGCGGTTTCTTACGCGCATGCTGGATACGCACGGTTTCGTACTCTTTACGCGTACGGGCGACAAAGTCATCGCGCTGGGTGTCAGAGAGCAGCGCAGCCACCACGCCAACGGTACGCGAGGCGTTCTGCACGTACACCGTCGGGCCGCTGTAGTTCTGCTCAATTTTCACCGCCGTGTGCGCTTTTGAGGTGGTCGCACCACCAATCAGCAGCGGAATAGTGAATCCCTGACGCTCCATCTCTTTCGCCACGTTGACCATTTCGTCCAGCGACGGGGTAATCAGCCCGGAAAGGCCTATCAAGTCGGCATTCACTTCACGCGCCGTTCTGAGGATTTTCTCCGCTGGCACCATCACGCCAAGATCGACGATTTCGTAGTTGTTACATTGCAGCACCACGCCAACAATGTTTTTGCCGATATCGTGCACATCGCCCTTCACGGTCGCGATGACCATTTTACCGTTGCTGGAGCCTTTCTCTTTGCTGGCCTCAATGTACGGTTCGAGGTACGCCACCGCCTGCTTCATCACGCGGGCGGATTTCACCACCTGCGGCAGGAACATTTTGCCTTCGCCGAACAGATCGCCAACGACGTTCATGCCGTCCATCAGCGGTCCTTCAATAACTTCTATCGGACGCGCTGCCTGCTGGCGCGCTTCCTCGGTATCCAGCTCAATAAACTCGGTAATGCCTTTCACCAGCGAGTATTCGAGGCGCTTTTTCACGTCCCAGGTGCGCCATTCCGCCATCTGGGCATTCGCCGTGTCGTCAGTTTTGCTGCCGCGATATTTCTCTGCCAGCTCCAGCAGTCGTTCGGTGCCATCGTCACGACGGTTGAGGATCACATCTTCAACCGCATCGCGCAGCTCGGCGGGCAGGTCGTCATAAATTGCCAGCTGTCCGGCGTTGACGATCCCCATGTCCATGCCGTTGCGAATGGCGTAGTAGAGGAATACCGCGTGAATGGCTTCACGTACCGGGTCGTTGCCACGGAACGAGAATGAAACGTTAGAAACGCCGCCGGAGATCAGCGCGTGCGGCAGTTCGCGTTTGATGTCTTCACACGCGCCGATAAAGTCCTGCGCGTAGTTGTTGTGCTCATCAATACCGGTCGCGACAGCAAAGATGTTCGGGTCGAAGATGATGTCTTCCGGCGGGAAGCCCACCTCTTCGGTAAGAATTTTGTACGCCCGACGGCAGATTTCGATTTTACGTGCGCGGGTGTCGGCCTGCCCTTGCTCGTCAAAGGCCATCACCACCACCGCGGCACCGTAGCGACGCAGCAGCTTCGCATGATGGATAAAGGTCTCAACCCCCTCTTTCATCGAGATGGAGTTAACGATGCCTTTACCCTGAATGCACTTCAGGCCTTTCTCGATGACGTCCCATTTCGAGGAGTCGATCATAATCGGCACGCGGGCGATATCCGGCTCACCGGCGATCAGGTTGAGGAAACGCACCATTGCCGCTTCGGCATCGAGCATCCCCTCATCCATGTTGATATCGATGATCTGCGCGCCGCTTTCCACCTGCTGACGGGCGACGTCCAGCGCTTCGCTGTATTTCTCTTCTTTGATCAGGCGTTTAAACTTCGCCGAACCGGTGACGTTGGTACGCTCGCCGACGTTCACAAACAGGCTGTCGTCGCCGATGTTCAGCGGCTCAAGGCCGGAAAGGCGGCAGGCAACCGGGATTTCCGGCAAGCGGCGCGGCGGTAAGCCATCCACCGCGCGGCTCATGGCGGCGATATGTTCCGGCGTGGTGCCGCAGCAGCCGCCGACGATATTCAGGAAACCGGCCTCAGCCCACTCGCGAATCTGCGTCGCCATGGTATCGGCGTCGAGATCGTATTCACCAAAGGCGTTCGGCAGACCGGCGTTCGGGTGCGCAGTCACGTAGCATTCGGCAATGCGTGACAGTTCCTGCACGTACTGGCGCAGCTCGTCCGGACCTAACGCGCAGTTCAGACCGAAGGTCAGCGCATCGGCGTGGCGCAGGGAGTTGTAGAATGCTTCGGTAGTCTGGCCGGAAAGCGTACGGCCGGAAGCGTCGGTGATGGTGCCGGAGAGCATAATCGGCAGCTCAACGCCCAGCGCTTCGAATTCAGTTTTAACCGCGAAAATAGCGGCTTTGGCGTTCAGAGTATCGAAGACGGTTTCAATCAGGATCAGGTCACTGCCGCCTTCCACCAGCGCTTTGGTGGATTCACGGTAGGCGGCCACCAGCTGATCAAAGGTAATGTTGCGGTAAGCCGGGTCGTTAACATCAGGCGAGATAGACGCCGTACGGTTCGTTGGGCCGAGCACGCCCGCGACGTAGCGCGGTTTTTCCGGCGTGCGCGCCGTCCATTCGTCAGCCGCCGCACGCGCCAGTTTGGCTGCCGCAAAGTTGATTTCCGCCGACAGGGATTCCATCTGGTAATCCGCCATGGCGATAGTCGTCGAGTTAAAGGTGTTGGTTTCGATGATATCCGCGCCCGCCTCAAAGTAGGCGTTATGGATGGCGGCAATCACCTCCGGTTTGCTGAGCACCAACAGGTCGTTGTTACCTTTCAGATCGCACGGCCAGTCGGCAAAGCGTTCGCCGCGGAAATCCTCTTCGCTCAGACGATATCCCTGGATCATGGTGCCCATACCGCCGTCCAGCACCAGAATACGTTCATTTAACTGCTGACGTAATTGTTCTACTTTGCTGCTCACACTCGCTCCCGACAACGCTCAACCAGACCGAAAAAAACTCAACAGGCCATACTGGCACAAACCTGAGAGGCGGAAAAGAGAACAACGGCCAACATGAGACATGTTCAGCTTCACTCATCCGATCAGTACAGGAATTCTTGCATTATAATTGAATAAAACGAAAATGATTTCCACGATACAGAAAAGGAGTCTGCCATGGTAGCCACTGTCCCCGCGAAACGCGGTAGAAAACCCGCCGCCGCTACTGCACCTGCAACCGGGCAGGTTCAGTCTCTGACCCGCGGCCTGAAGCTGCTGGAGTGGATTGCGGAATCCAACGGCAGCGTGGCGCTGACCGAGCTGGCGCAGCAGGCTGGCCTGCCAAACTCCACGACTCACCGTTTGCTGACCACCATGCAGCAGCAGGGTTTTGTCCGGCAGGTGGGTGAATTAGGCCACTGGGCCGTAGGTGCGCATGCGTTCATCGTCGGCAGCAGCTTTTTGCAAAGCCGTAATCTGCTGGCGATTGTGCATCCGATCCTGCGCAAGCTGATGGAAGATTCCGGTGAGACGGTAAACCTGGCCGTGCTGGATCAAAGCGATCATCAGGCCATTATTATCGACCAGGTGCAGTGCACCCAACTGATGCGCATGTCCGCGCCTATCGGCGGCAAGCTGCCGATGCACGCCTCCGGTGCGGGTAAGGCGTTTTTATCCCAACTGAGCGAAGAACAAGTGACTGGCCTGCTGCACCGCAAAGGCCTGCATGCTTATACACACGCCACGCTGGTGTCGCCAGTGCATCTGAAAGAGGATTTGGCCCAGACGCGCAAGCGCGGCTATTCCTTTGATGATGAGGAACATGCGCTGGGTCTACGCTGCGTGGCGTCGTGCATTTATGACGAGCACCGCGAGCCATTCGCCGCGATTTCCATCTCCGGACCCATTTCGCGTATTACCGACGATCGCGTGACCGAGTTTGGCGCCATGGCGATCAAAGCGGCGAAAGAAGTGACGCTGGCGTACGGTGGATTTCGCTAAGATGGGGTTGCCGGGTGGCGGCTACGCCTAACCCAGCCTACTGTCCAGGGTTAGGGCAGATTTGTAGGCCTGATAAGCGTAGCGCATCAGGCACGGCGCACATTGCCGGATGGCGGCGCAAGCGCCTTATCCGGCCTACGGTCGGTTTCATAACGTACGCTGAACCGTTGCCGACGCCGGTAGGCGTAAACATCTTCCACGTGACCGTTTTTGATGCGCGTCTGTAGGCCGCGCCAGTAGTCAGCGCTGAACAGGTCAGCGTGCATCTCTTCAAATAGCGGCCCTATACGCGGGTCGGCACATAGCCAGTGACGAAACTCTTCCGGGAAGACATCTCCCGGCGATACGCTGTACCACGGCTCAGCGCTCATCTCATCTTCCGGGTAGCGTGGCGGCGGGATATGGCGGAAATTCACCTCCGTCATGTAGCAGATTTCATCGTAGTCGTAGAACACCACGCGCCCGTGACGGGTCACGCCGAAGTTCTTAAACAGCATATCGCCGGGGAAAATATTGGCGGCGGCCAACTGACGAATGGCGTTGCCGTACTCTTCAATGGCATCGCGCAGTTGCTGACCTTCGACCTGCTCCAGCCAGATATTCAGCGGCACCATCCGTCGTTCAATATACAGATGGCGAATGACGATCTGATCGCCGAGATCGGTAATTTTTTCCGGGGCTTCCTGCAATAACAGCGCCATCAGCGCCGGATCGATTTGCCGTTTCTCCAGCACAAAATTCTCGAATTCCTGGGTGTCAGCCATCCGCCCAACACGATCGTGTTCTTTGACCAGTTGATAGCAGGCGCGGACGTGGGCGGCAGACATCTCTTTTTGCGGGGCAAATTTGTCTTTGATGATTTTAAACACCCGGTCAAAACCCGGCAGCGTAAACACCAACATCACCATGCCGCGGATCCCAGGCGCTTCAATAAACTGCTCATCGCAATGGGCAAGATAGAGCAGATATTCGCGGTAACTTTCGGTCTTCGCGTGTTTCTGACAGCCAATCGCCATGTACAGTTCGGCGGTGGTTTTACCGGGCAGGATCTCGCGCAGCCACTCCACCAGCGCCGCGGGCAAAGGGGCGTAAACCATAAAATAGGAGCGGGCGAAGCCAAACACAATACTCGCCTCCGCCGTCGTGGTCAGACAGGTATCGACAAACAATTCGCCTTCATCAGTCCGGTGGATTGGCAGTAAAAACGGTAGCGTCCCCGAAGGAGTAATCAACTTACCGACCAGCCAGGCAGCCTTATTGCGATAAAACAGTTCGTTCGCCACCTGTAAATGGCAACCCGACAACACATCCGCTCCCAGGGTTTCGGTCAGGTGTTCGATGATGTAGTGGATATCACGATGTTTGTTCTGCCACGGCAGACGCAGGGGCAGATCGCTAAGGACGCGTGTCAGCAGCCACTCCCAGCCGGTATCCGGAAAAAAGTCTTTCGCCAGCGGACGTGGGATCGTGCGAAAACGGCGCTCTGGCTGAGAACTGAAAATAAACAGCCGCTCGGGAGTCAGCGAGCGGTGGTCAAATAACCGACAGTAAACGGAGTTAAAGAAACTCTCCGCAATCTCGAAGCGCGGGTAATCCGGCAGTAGCCGGGTGTAATGCTCTTTCACGCGAAGTAAAAAATCCGCGTCGGTACTTTTGCCGTCAGTAATGCAGCGCAACTGCTCCACCACCAGACCCACGTGATGATCGTAAAGGTGAATACGGCTTTTCATCGCCTGTTGAACCGCATGCCAGTCAGCATGTTCAAAACGCTGCTGCGCGCCGGAGGTGACTTCCAGAAAACGCCCGTACTGGGCGTCGAAACCTTGCAAGATAGTCTGAGCAATCAGTAATTCCAGGCCACGCGTCATCAATGTCTCCCATCCGGCACAACGTCATGCCGGATGGCGCGTTCGCTTATCCGGCCTACATCCCTTCGTAGGCCCGGTAAGCGCAGCGCCACCGGGCATTAATCAAAACTGCGATTCTTCGGTCGAGCCGGTCAGCGCGGTCACCGAGGAAGCTCCGCCCTGAATGATGGTGGTGACTTTATCGAAGTAACCTGTGCCCACTTCCTGCTGATGGGAGACGAAGGTGTAACCGTCTTTAGCTGCCGCAAATTCTGGCTGCTGAACCTTCTCAACATAGTGGCGCATGCCTTCACCCTGCGCATAGGAGTGCGCGAGGTCGAACATGTTGAACCACATGCTGTGGATACCCGCCAGGGTAATGAACTGGTATTTGTAACCCATATCCGACAGCTGCTGCTGGAAGCTGGCGATGGTTTTGTCATCCAGGTTTTTCTGCCAGTTAAACGACGGCGAACAGTTGTAAGCCAGCAGTTTGCCAGGGTATTTCGCATGGATCGCATCGGCAAATCGCTTCGCCAGCTCAAGGTCCGGCGTGGAGGTTTCACACCACACCAGATCCGCATACGGTGCGTAGGCCAGGCCACGACTGATCGCCTGCTCAATACCCGCATGCGTACGGTAGAACCCTTCGCTGGTACGTTCGCCAGTGATGAACTCGCTGTCGTATGGGTCGCAATCAGACGTAATCAGATCGGCTGCGTCAGCATCGGTACGTGCAATCACCAGCGTCGGCACACCCATGACGTCGGCTGCCAGACGGGCGGCCACCAGTTTCTGGATAGCTTCCTGAGTCGGAACCAGCACTTTGCCGCCCATGTGACCACATTTTTTCACCGATGCGAGCTGATCTTCGAAGTGAACGGCCGCTGCACCAGCCTCAATCATCGATTTCATCAGTTCAAACGCGTTCAGTACGCCGCCAAACCCTGCTTCCGCATCGGCAACGATCGGCAGGAAGTAATCGACATAGCGAGGATCGTTCGGCTCAATACCGGTTGACCATTGGATCTGATCGGCGCGACGGAATGTGTTGTTGATCCGATCCACCACCGCCGGGACGGAGTTCGCCGGATACAGCGATTGGTCCGGGTACATGCTGGATGCCAGGTTGGCATCTGCCGCCACCTGCCAGCCTGAAAGGTAGACCGCTTCAATACCGGCTTTCGCCTGCTGCAGCGCCTGACCGCCGGTCAGCGCGCCGAGGCTGTTGATATAACCTTTCTTCGATTCGCCGTGCAGCAGACGCCACATTTTCGCCGCGCCAAGCTGCGCCAGCGTGCATTCCGGGTTGACCGAGCCACGTAATTTCACCACTTCCTCCGCGCTATATGGACGGGTGATGCCTTCCCAGCGCGGTTGAGTCCATTCTTTCTGTAATTCTTCGATTTGTTGAGTACGGGTTTTCATGTGCAGATGCTCCATATTGTTATGTGGTGAATTACGCCAGCAGGCGGTAGCCTGGCAGGGTCAAGAAATCGATCAGTTCATCAGAGGTAGTGATTTGCTCCATCAAGCGCGCGGCATCGTCAAAACGCCCGCTGCTGTAGCGGTGTTCGCCCAGCTCGTCCTGAATCACCAGCATCTCTTCGGCCAGCATCTGACGGAACAGCGGTTTGGTAACCGGCTTGCCGTTGCTGAGCGTCTTCTCGTGGTGGATCCACTGCCAGATGGAGGTACGGGAGATTTCGGCGGTGGCCGCGTCTTCCATCAGACCGTAAATCGGTACGCAGCCGTTACCGGAGATCCACGCTTCGATGTACTGCACCGCGACACGGATATTGGCGCGCATGCCTTCTTCAGTACGCTCACCTTCACAAGGTGCCAGCAGTTGCTCTGCGGTAATCGGGGCATCTTCTTCACGGGTCACGAACAGCTGATTTTTGTTTTCACCGAGTACGTCGTTGAACACCGCCATAGCGGTATCGGCCAGTCCCGGATGGGCAATCCATGTGCCGTCATGACCGTTATTCGCTTCCAGTGCTTTGTCCGCTTTTACCTTGGTCAAAACCTGGTTGTTACGTTCCGCATCTTTGCTGGGAATGAACGCTGCCATGCCGCCCATCGCGAATGCGCCACGTTTATGACAGGTTTTAATCAGCAGACGCGAATAGGCGCTGAGGAATGGTTTATCCATCGTCACCACCTGACGGTCCGGCAGCACGCGATCCGGGTGGTTCTTCAGTGTTTTGATATAGCTAAAAATGTAGTCCCAACGACCGCAGTTCAGACCCACAATGTGGTCACGCAGGGCGTGCAGAATTTCGTCCATCTGGAAGACGGCAGGCAGCGTTTCAATCAGCAGGGTCGCTTTAATGGTGCCGCGCGGCAGGTTAAAGCGGTCCTCTGCATAGCTGAACACTTCGCTCCACCATGCCGCTTCTTGCCAGGCCTGCGTTTTTGGCAGATAGAAATAAGGGCCGCTGCCTTTCGCCAGCAACGTTTTGTAGTTGTGGAAGAAATAGAGGGCAAAGTCGAACAGGCTGCCCGGGATAGATTCGCCACGCCAGGTGACGTGTTTTTCCGGCAGATGCAGACCACGAACGCGACATACCAACAGAGCCGGATTAGGCTTGAGCTGATAAATTTTACCCGCTTCGTTGGTGTAGCTAATGGTGCCATTGACCGCATCGCGCAGGTTGATCTGCCCGTCGATAACTTTGCTCCACTCAGGAGCCAGTGAATCTTCGAAGTCAGCCATAAAGACTTTGACGTTCGCGTTCAGCGCGTTGATGACCATCTTGCGCTCAACGGGTCCGGTGATCTCTACGCGGCGATCCAGTAAATCATCAGGAATTCCGCGAATTTTCCAGTTACCTTCACGAATGGAAGCTGTTTCCGAAATAAAATCAGGCAACTTACCGTCATCAATATCCTGCTGCTGCTGGATACGTGCAGCCAGAAGTTTATTCCGTTTTGGCGTAAATCTTGTCACCAGTTCAGTCAGAAACTCCACAGCTTCAGCGGTCAGAATTTGCTGTTCCTGTTCGCCACGCGGCCTGGTAAAGACCAGTTCATCGGTTGTCGTTGCCTGTTGATTCATTGCATAGTTCCTCGTCATTGATCCAAACATATCCCCAATGCGAACGAAGGATCGTTGTGCGCTTTTCGTTCAGCACAACTAAGACTACTCATTTAAATTTCAAAATCAAAAACAATTTCCATTTTTAATTTAATTATCAATTAACCTATTGATAACAATATAAATAAAATTTAATTACACATTGAGGTGCGTTTCGGAAATAAAAAAGGCACCCGAGGGTGCCTGATTCAATATGCTGAAACGCTTAAGGATCGTCTGCTACAGAAGATTAATCCAGCGTTGGATTCATGTGACGCAGATCATATGGCGTGATCTGGTAGACGTAATAGTTGAGCCAGTTGGTAAACAACAGATTACCGTGGCTACGCCAGGTTGCCCGCGGTTTGTTTTGCGGGTCATCTTTCGGGAAATAGTTATAGGGTACTTCCGGCGATAAACCCGCTTCGACGTCACGAAAATATTCGCTGCCGAGTGTATGGTCGTCATACTCAGGATGACCCGTCACGAAGGCGATACGTTTGTCTTTGCTGGCAAACAGGTAGGCATCTCCCTCTTCGGTTTCAGCAAAGATCTCGAGATCGGTGTAGTCGCGAATAAGCGCTGCAGGGAAATCAGCATAGCGGGAATGCGGGGCCAGGAACGCATCATCGAATCCACGCGTCAGAAGCGCATGAGGGTGCAGAATATGGTGCTCATAGACGCCTGAGAGTTTGTCCGTGCGGGTTTGCTTGGGAATTCCGTACAGGATATTCAACGCGGCCTGCACCGCCCAACAGACAAATAGCGTCGAGGTAACGTGATCTTTGGCCCATTCAAGCACTTGCTTAATCTGCGGCCAGTAAGCCACATCATTAAATTCAACCAGGCCCAACGGCGCGCCGGTCACGATCAATCCGTCAAAGTTCTGATCGCAGATATCCTCGAAATTACAGTAGAAGTTATTCAGATGCTCCGTTGGGGTGTTGCGTGACTCGCGGGCATCGATGCGCAATAGCTGAACATCAACCTGCAGCGGTGAGTTAGACAGTAAGCGCAGGAACTGGTTTTCCGTTTCAATCTTCTTGGGCATCAGGTTGAGGATGAGCACCTTCAGTGGACGAATTTCCTGACCGGAAGCGCGGGATGTCGTCATCACGAAGACGTTTTCCTCACGCAAAAAATTGACGGCGGGTAGCTCGTCCTGCACGCGAATTGGCATAACCTGATAACCTCACAACATACGTTTAAACGTTTAGACATCCAGATAGCTGAAGATACCCAGGAATCATGCGAATGTCGAGCCTGCATCCTCAAGTTGAGAAAGTTTCACGGCTCCTTGCTGTAGAATAGTGCAGTAAAGAAAAAAGGAGAATGCTATGAACCTTACCATTCGTCGTTCGCGTCAGGACGAAGGAGATAAGTTAGTTTCTATTTGGTGTCGCTCAGTAGATGCCACGCACCATTTCCTCTCTGCGGATTATCGGATTGAGCTGGAGGAGCTGGTACGTTCATTTTTACCAGAAGCCCCTCTGTGGGTTGCAGTGACAGAACAGGATGAGCCCGTCGCCTTTATGCTCCTGACCGACCAGCATATCGATGCTTTGTTTGTCGATCCGGATGTGCGTGGTAGTGGCGTTGGTAAACTGCTGATTGAACATGCTTTATCAATGAGTTCAACGCTAACAACCAATGTTAACGAGCAGAATGAGCAGGCGGTTGGATTCTATAAGAAGATGGGATTTAGCGTGACGGGACGTACAGAGGTGGACGATCTCGGACGACCGTACCCGTTACTCAACCTCGTACGAGGGTAGCAGGACTAGCTTTTGTAGGCCGGATAAGGCGATACGCCGCATCCGGCAGTGTGCAGACGTGTTGCCTGATGCGCTGCGCTTATCAGGCCTACAAAATACGTTCAGCCCAGCCCCTGCAGGCCGGATAAGGCGGCACGCCGCATCCGGCGGTTTTCATCCCACACAGACGCAAAAAAGCCCATCCGGCAGGATGGGCTTCTTCACTTTAATTAATGCCTGGCAGTTTATGGCGGGCGTCCTG